>JBDTUA010000014.1:0-33439 GCA_040007995.1 Gemmatimonadota bacterium
CGCCCGCGCGCGTCCACTCGCCGATCAAGCTGGGGTACAAGAACACCAAGTACCTCACGCGCATCGTCTTCATGCCGGCACGAAACGGGGGCTACTGGACGGATCGCGGCTACGAGTGGTACGGCGGCGTCTGAGGATCGATCGGCGGCGTGTCCCGCCCGCAGGCGGCTGGCGATGCTGGCCACGTGCTCCGATACGGAGGCACGCCTAGCGCCGCTGCGTCGCGCGCCACATGCTAGGCGCTCCCTGTCCACACGGTCGCTGATCGCCCCGCTCCGGGGCGAAGCAGACGCGTACGAACATCCGCGGGAGGCTCATGACCGTGATCTCCCCCGCCCCCCGGCGAACGATGCGACGGCTCCCGGTACAAATTGGCGCATGCGTGGTCGCTTTCGTGGGGGGAGCGCTTCCGCTAGGTGCACAGGACGTGCTCGTGCGTTCGGGCGCTGCGGCGTCGACGATCCCCGATTCAGCGCTCTTTGCTCCCCTGGTATGGCGCAACATCGGGCCGAATCGTGGCGGGCGGTCGATCGCGGCCGCGGGCTCGGCGACCCGCCCTAACGAATATTATTTCGGCGCCACCGGCGGTGGCCTGTGGAAGACGACCGATGGCGGGACGTCCTGGGAGCCGGTCACGGACGGGCAGCTGCGCTCCTCGTCCGTCGGTGCGGTCGCCGTCGCCTCGTCGAATCCGAACGTCGTCTACGTCGGGATGGGGGAGACCGAACTGCGCGGCAACGTGATGCAGGGCGACGGTGTGTATCGCTCCACCGATGCCGGTCGCACCTGGATGCCTCGCGGGCTCGCGTCGACGCAGACTATCTCGCGCGTTCGGGTGGACCCGACTGATCCCGACCTCGTGTACGTCGCGGCGCTCGGGCATCCGTACGCCGCGCATGAGGCGCGCGGGATCTATCGATCGCGAGACGGCGGCGCCACGTGGGCGCGCGTCCTGTACCACGGACCGAGCGCGGGCGCGGTGGACCTGGTCATCGACCCCTCCGATCGCCGGGTGCTGTACGCCACCTTGTGGGAGGTGTACCGGCGACCATGGCAACTCTGGAGCGGAGGCGCCGGGTCGGGGCTCTTCAAGTCGGTCGACGGTGGCGACAGCTGGACCGAACTCACCCACAATCCTGGCCTGCCGGCAGGCCCGTTAGGCAAGATGACGGTGGCCGTCTCGCCCGCCGACCCACGCCGGCTGTGGATCAACGTCGAAGCGGCGGACGGGGGACTCTATCGATCCGATGACGGCGGCGGAACATGGCGCCACGTCAACGCCGACCGGAAGCTGTGGCAGCGCGCCTTCTACTTCCTGCGCCTCGTCGCCGACCCGAAAGACCGGGAAACCGTCTACGTGCTGAGCTTCATGCTCGAGAAGTCGACGGATGGCGGCGCGACGTTCACGACCCTCCCTACCGCCCACGCTGACCACCACGACCTCTGGATCGATCCCGGCGATCCGTCGCGCATGATAGAGGCCAACGACGGGGGAGCGATCGTCTCGGTCAATGGCGGACGCACCTGGACGAGCCAGCAATATCCGACCGCCCAGATCTATCGCGTCGCGACTACGGATGAAGTGCCGTATCACGTGTGCGGCGCTCAGCAGGATAACACGACCGTCTGCGTCCCGAGCATTGCCGGATCGCTCACTCCACCCGGCGCGTCGATCGGCGATTGGTACTACGAGATCGGTGGCGGGGAGAGCGCCGACGTGGCCCCGAAGCCCGGGGCGCCCGACATCTTCTTCGCTGGCGCCACCAACACCCTCACCCGCTTCGATCGACGCACGGGCGCCGTGCGCGACGTGCAGCCGTATCCGCGCATCGTCATGGGCGAGCCCGCGGCGGACATGCCCGAACGCTGGAACTGGACGTATCCCATCGTCGCGTCGCACGTCGATCGCCGCGCGTTGTACGTCGGATCCCAGCACCTGTGGAAATCGACGGACGAGGGACGCACCTGGCGCCGTATCAGCCCCGACCTCACTCGGGCCGACGCATCAACGATGGGTAACAGTGGGGGCCCGATCGTCTTCGATCAGGATGGTCCGGAGATCTACGCGACGATCTTCGCGATCGCCCCATCGCGTCACGACACGTCGACCATCTGGACCGGCTCGGACGATGGGCTCGTGCATGTGACGCGCGACGGCGGACGCACGTGGCGAAACGTCACCCCACCCACGCTCCCCCCGAACTCCCGCATCAGTCGCATCGACGCCTCGTGGCATCTCCCCGGCGCAGCGTACGTGGCGGTTGATCGGCACGAGATGGACGACCGTGCCCCGTATGCCTTTCGCACGCGCGATTATGGGGCAACCTGGACGAAGATCGTCGATGGTATCCGTGACGACGACTTTGTGCGCGTCGTGCGGGAGGATCGCCAACGCGCCGGGCTGCTCTTCGCCGGGACGGAGCACGGGGTCTACGTCTCCTTCGACGACGGCGAGCGCTGGCGCCCGCTCTCCCGTAACCTCCCCGACGTTCAGGTCTCCGACCTCGTGGTCGAGGCGCGCGACCTCGTCATCGCAACGCACGGCCGGTCATTCTGGATCCTCGATGACATCTCACCACTGCGACAGCTGACGAACGAACTCCTGACCGCGGAATCTCGAGCGCGTCCACGGTTGCTGCGTCCAGCGACAGCGGTCCGGCACCTGTACCCGGCGACGTTCGACTACCTCCTGCCGAGCCGCGCCGACAGCGTCACGCTCGAGGTCCGCGATGCGGCGGGTACCGTCCTTCGGCGTTTCGTCTCGGCCCCTCGCGGTATCGGCGTGCACCGGCTGCAATGGGACCTGCGGTATCCTGGCGCAACGTCCTTTCCGGGAATCGTGCTGGAGGGGGGCAATCCGGCGCGCGGCGTCATGGCGCCGCCGGGATCGTATCGTGTGCAGCTGACGGTGCGTTCTGGCGCGAGTGTCGTCGTCGATTCTCAGGCGGTGCGCGTGCTGCGTGATCCAAGCATCACGGAGGTGACGG
Source organism: Gemmatimonadota bacterium (assembly GCA_040007995.1). GTDB lineage: Bacteria > Gemmatimonadota > Gemmatimonadetes > Gemmatimonadales > Gemmatimonadaceae > SCN-70-22. The sequence continues at coordinate 2,988 of JBDTUA010000014.1, forward strand.
ACGCCGACCTCCGGTCACAATTCGAACTGGCGCGACAGATTCGCGACCGCGAGAGCGCGGCCAACCAGACGGTCGTGGAGATTCGTCGCCTGCGCGCACAGCTACGCATCCGAGAGGGTGAGATGAAGCGCTCATCGAATGCCGACGAGACCCCGCGCGTGATCGAGGCGACGACGAGGCTCGACAGCGCCATCTCCCTGGTGGAATCCGCCCTGTATCAGGTGAAGAACCAGAGTCCGAAGGACAAGATCGCCTTTCCCATTCGCCTCAACGATCGGCTCACCGGACTGCGCGCACAGGTGGACGCCGGCGACGCCCCGCCGACCGACGCGCAGCGCCGGGTCTTTCGTGAACTCTCCGCGGAACTGGAGCGCGAACTTTCGCGACTCGCCGACATCTACCGCACGGAGCTCACGCACACCAACGCCATCCTTCGCGCCGCCGGGTTGGACGCAGTCGGCGCGACACTCGTGCAATAGCCAACCTCTAACGATGCGACACCTGCGCCGCCCTCCACGCTCCATGACGATCGGCATGCTCGTCGTCACCGCCTGCACTGGTCCCTCGACGGACGCGGCCCCGGGGGCTGACACGGTGCTGCGGCACGCCTTCGTCTATACGGTCGATTCGGCCAACCCGCGCGCCGAGGCGGTGGCGATCACGAAGGGTCGCATCGTCTACGTGGGGCCGGACAGCGGCGTCACGCCGTTTGTCGGATCCCGAACGGAGGTCCTCGACGCCGGCGGACGCATGGTCCTTCCGGGCTTCATCGACACGCACGTTCACCCGGTGACGGGTGGGATCGAACTCGGCGAGTGCAACGTGGGGCCTGCCGAGACGCTCGAAGACGTCACGCGTATTGTCGGCGCCTGCGCTGCCAAGGGAGGCGCGGACGATTGGGTTCGTGGTGGCGGCTTTCCGCTGCCGGCGTTTCGTAATGGCGCGCCGTCGCGCACGCTGCTCGACTCGCTCGTCCCGACCCGCCCCGCCTTCCTCTCCTCGTCCGACGGACATACAGGATGGGCGAATACGAAGGCGCTCGAACTGACCGGCATCACACGCGCGACCAAGGACCCGGTCAACGGGCGCATTGAGCGCGAGGCCACAGGGGGCCCGTCGGGGACGTTGCGCGAGACGGCGCAGGAGCTCGTGCGCCAGCACATGCCGGCGTACTCCGACGACACCTACGTCGAGGGACTTGAGCGCGGTCTGACGATGGCCGTCCGCTTCGGTATCACTTCGCTGCAGGAGGCGGACGCCGACGAGCAGGTGCTGCGGGCCTTTGCACGCGCCGATTCGCTCGACCGCCTCACCGTTCGCGCACTGATCAACCTGCACGTGGACCTCGACTCGGGACCGGAGCAGCAGGTAGGACGACTCTCCGCGCTTCGCACACGCTACGCGCGCGGGCTGGTGCGTCCGGTCGGGGCGAAGATCTTCATGGACGGCGTGATCGAGGGGCAGACTGCGGCCCTCCTCGCGCCGTACACCGACCGTGCGGGCTACCGCGGAGAGCTCAATACCACGCAAGCACGCGTGGACGCTCTCGTGCATGCCCTCGATTCGGCGGACTTCAAGGTGCACGTGCACGCCATCGGCGATCGCGCGATCCGCACGGCGCTCAACGCCTTCGAGCAGCAGCACGACCTCGACGGAGGAGCCGGCCCGCGCCACGTCATCGCGCACCTGCAGCTCTGCGATCCGTCAGACATTCCGCGATTTGCGGCGCTCAACGTGGTGGCCTCGTTCCAGCCGCTCTGGGCGTATCGCGACTCGTACATGCGCGACCTCACGGAGCCGCGGCTTGGTCCGGTCCGGTCCACGCATCAGTACCCGATCGCCAGCATGGTCCGATCGGGAGCCCGGGTCGCCGCCGGCAGCGACTGGTCGGTCTCGTCGATGAATCCGCTCGACGCAATTCAGGTGGCGATCACGCATCGCGCGCTCGACGACTCGACCGGCGCCCCGTGGTTGCCGAACGAGCGCATCGATCTGGCGACGGCGCTGCAGCTCGACGCGCTCGGCGGCGCGGTCGCCGGTGATGACGAAGCCAACACCGGCTCACTCGCCGTCGGCAAGGCGGCCGATCTGGTCGTGCTTTCGGACAACCTCTTTGCGTTGCCCGCGCACCGCATCGCCACCGCGCGCGTGCTGCTGACGATGATGGGGGGTCGCGTCACGTATCGCGATTCGACGGTCACGCTGGCTCCGGCGGGGCGCGGCCCCGGCGGGAGTTGACGCTCGCTACGTCCTGTGCATCTTAGAGGGTGCTGCATGACACGCGACTCTTCCGCTCGCGTCCGCGGTCGGGAGGGCCGCCCTGCACGAGAGGCGTCCCATGCGTGACGACTTCACGGTACCGCGCCGTTCCTTCCTTTCCCGTCTCACCGCAGGTGTCACCGCGTTCGGTGCCGCGGTCGGCGGGTCCGCCCTACTCCCCTCCGCTGCAGCTGCGGTCGCCGTCGATGACGAGATGGACCGCTGGTTCGGGGGGATGACCGGGACGTACAAGTCCCTGTACGACTGCGCCGGGCCAGCCAGCGCTCCCGACGGAGTCATGTTCGCCCGCAACCTCATCAAGTTCAGCGCAGACAAGCTCGGGACCAAGGACGCGGAGAACAGCGTCGTCGTCTGCTTCCGCCATTTCGCCACGCCGTTCGGATACGACGATGCGATGTGGGACAAGTATCCGCAGATGGCGAAGCTCCTGAACGCCAACGATCCGAAGACGTCGAAACCGGCGACCCGCAACTGGCTCCTGCACGACCTCATCGAAGGCGAGGCGGGGGCGAACATCCCCGGCATCACGGCCCATGGAACGCAGTTCGCGATCTGCGGGGCGGCAACAACGTACGTCGCCACGCTCCTCGCCGACAAGACGGGAGATGCCGCCAAGATCGAGGCAGACCTGTCGGCCCATCTCATTCCACGCGCCCGCATGACCCCCGCCGGGGTCGTCGCCGTGCAGCGAGCGCAGAAAGCGGGCTTTGCCTACACCTACGCAGGATGAGGGTCGGGCGATACCGTCCTGACGACACACCAGGTGTCCTGCTGCGGGGCCGGCAAGCGATGAGTGGACGCTCGCCGGGCCACGCAGCGCGTCGCGGCGCGATCAGCCGTCGCCGAGCACGCGCTCGATGCGCCGGTCGGGGATGACCCACATGAGTGCGACGGCCACATAGATCGCCAACGCTGCCTGCGGACTTGCGAAGGCCACCAGGATCGCCACCGTGTAAAGCACGGGGGAGAGCTTCCCCTTCCAGTCCACGCCGATCGCGCGCTTCAGGACCGAGTGTTCACCCTGCGACGCGATGATCCGCTGCTGGAGGATGTAGTACGCGACACCGGCCATCAGCAGCACGATACCGTACGCGGCCGCGGGGAGTGTCGCCACCTGGTTCTCTCCGATCCAGCTCGTCGTGAACGGGACCAGCGACAGCCAGAAGAGCAGGTGCAGGTTGGCCCAGAGCATCGACCCGGTCACGTGCTTGCAGGCGTGCATCATATGATGGTGATTGTTCCAGTAGATCCCCAGGTACACGAAGCTGAGCAGGTAACTGAGCAGCACCGGGACCAACGGGCGCAGCGACTCGAGTTCCACACCGTGCGGCACCTTCAACTCGAGCACCATGATGGTGATGATGATGGCGATGACGCCATCGAAGAACGCCTCCATGCGGTTCGTTCCCATGCCGGTCTCTCTCATCGCAGACGTGGCCGCTCGCTGCCGAGGGGCCATTTCCAGCGATGCCACCCGGGTCTCGATGGAAGATGAGGCCGAAGACGGCGAGGGAGTAGCCCGCGACTGTTTCAGAAGCCCCATGCCGTTTGCAACGGCGCTCCGGGATGCGACGAAGACGGTCGTCAGTGCGGGGCGCGAGCCTGACCCGTCGCCTGCGCGCTATGCGTCACACATGCGCGCAGGAGCAGGGCAGCGAGCGAATCGGCCCACGCGTATCCGTCGTCTTTCAGGCGCAACGTATCGCTCGCATTGGCCTGCAGGGCGATGCTGGCACCGAGCGACTCATACCACCTCATCCAACTCACATAACCGGGCATGTAGCCGCTATGCTCGAACGTGGCGCCCAGCGCACCGTGGTTCACGTCTATGCCAAGCCCACTCCAACGTTGGCTCGTGTCCGGAACGCCCGCCGGTCGCGCGACAACGATGGGCCAGAGGGTATCGGGGAATGCACCTCCCAACCGAAACGCAGCCATCCATCGCGCGAGGTCGGAGGGTGTGGAGGCGAAGCCGCCGCCGCCCCACTCGAACTGCGGATTGTACACAAGCGAGTCTCCTCGCATCATCGCATCGCGGCCGAAGAGGCTCCGAGTGCCGTCGTAGCCTGGCACGAGTCCCGCGAGGTGCGGCGTGACCGACGGGATTGTTCCGTCGAGATGCAGTGGGCGCAGGAAGTCGCGTGTGATGCCCGCATACGCCCCTTCTGGCACCGTGGCGTCGAGCAGCATTGCCACGAGCACGAAGTTGACATCGCTATAGCGGACCTTCCCGGTGTCGGCGCGCAGCGGAGGCGTCCGGCGCAGCACGTCAAGCCAATCGGCGATCACGCGCACACGACTCGGCTCGCGAACCAGCGATTCCATGAAGACGCCGTCGTATTCTCCGATCCCACTTCTGTGCGTGAGCAGCATGCGCGGTGTAATCCACTGCAACGCTGGAATGCCGGTTGCGTCGAGGTGCATCGCGACCGCCTGATCGAGATCGAGTCGCCCGGCGGACGCTTCGCGTAGTGCGAGGGCGGCAAAGAAGGTCTTGCCCACGCTTCCGGCGAGGAATTTGTCATCCGGACGCAGCTGGCGCCCGCCCTCGATATGGGTCGTCCCTACCGTCACGCTCAGCGGCTCGCGCCATGCACCCGGGACGAAGAGCGCGACACTGATCCCGGGAACCGGATTCCGTCGGTGCATGGCCTGCAGCACCTCCCCGACTCCGGCGCGGAGAGAATCCGGCGTGCACGACGACGCCGCGGCGGCGTTGCGCGAGGCACGATGCGTTTCGCCGCGGCACCCAGCCACGGTGACGGCGATCGCGCTGACGACAACGAAGGAGGCAACTCGCATAGGGTCGAGAGGTACGGGTAAGGGGGGCGCCCGCGACGTCCCTCGGACAGCGCTCGACGGTCGTTGGTTGGCCGAAACGTTGTCGCGCAGGAGCTCCCCGTCTCGCCGCGACCACTTCCGTGGCTCGTCAACCTGCGTGACGGTCCGTGCGCACATCCCACGCAATGCACAGGAAAGCGTTCGTGCGTTTTCCGCTTCATGCCGCGTCCCGGAGGTCCTCGTGCCCCCCCTGCCCCGCCTGATCCGCCCAACTCTGGCCGTCCTCGTCCTTGTCATGACCGCCTGCGGCGGCGGCGATGGCGGCACCACACCAACGCCAATCCCCCAAGGATTCACGGTCGCGCTATCAGCGAGTACTCTCAGCGTGGAGCAGGGGGCGGCCGGATCGGTGACCGCGACCATCGGACGTACCGGGAGCTTTTCGGGTACGGTGACTCTGGCGGTGGAAAATGTCCCGGCGGGGATGACCGCCACATTCTCTCCCACCGCGATCACTTCGAACACCACCTCCACCACGCTCGCCGTGACCGCGGCGACGAGCGTTGCTCCTGGCAGCTATTCCCTGACCATTCGTGGTCAGGCCGCTGGCGTGAGCGACCAGACCGGAACGGTCTCGGTGACGGTGACGGCCAAACCAGCGATCGCCGTCACGCTTTCTCCCACGGCCATATCGGTGGCAGCTGGCGGCACTTCCACGTACACCACGACCATTGCTCGCACTAATTTCACGGGTGCGGTGACGGTCACCGTGACCGGTGCGCCGGGTGGTGTTACCGTGGCGGTCGCCGCCGCGGGCGATGTGCACACCGTCACCGTGACCGTCGGTGCGTCGGCGGCCCCCGGGATTTATGCGCTGACCACTACCGCGTCGGCGACCGGCGTCGCCGCCGTGAGTAGCGACGTCGCCCTCTCGGTCACCGCGCCGGCTGCCGCGTCGATCGCACTCGCGGCGACCCCCGCGGCCATCAGTATTCAGGCGGGAGGGGCGAGCGCGATCACCCATATCGCCATCACCCGGACAAACTTCACCGGGACGGTCGTGATCGCGGTGCAGTCCGGCCTGCCGGTTGGCGTCACGATCACGAATGCCCCTGCCGGACCCACGCTCGCGACCGCGGTCGACCTCACATTCTCCGCCGCGGCGTCGGTCGTTCCCGGGACGTATGCCGTGGTGTTGCAGGGCGCGGGCTTCCAGGCCACATCGGGGACAGTACAGGTGGCGCTGACCGTCACGCCGCCTAACGCGTCCGGCCAGGTGGCGATCGCCCTTGCGCCGTCGTCGATCAACGTGCAGCCAGGCGGTCTCGTCACCGGCACGCTGGCCCTCACCCGCACAAACTTCACCGGGGCCGTCAACCTCTCCGTCTCGGGCGCGCCAACGGGCATCACCTCCTCCGTCACCCCCACCACCACCACGCAGAGCACCGCCACCTTGACCGTGGCCGCGGGGAGCTCCGCGGTGGCGGGGTCGTACACACTCACCGTCACCGCGTCCGGCACTGGCATCGCCGCGGTGCAGCTGTCGGTACCGCTCACCGTCGCTCCGATTGCCTCGGGCGGCAACGTGAACTTCCGGTTCTGCACCGGCTATACGTCGATCCCCATCTGGTTCGCCGCGCAGGATGGCGGGTCCAGTGCGCCTTGGACGCCAGTCGCCACGGGAGCCGGCAACTCCTACTCCTTCAACATCGGCTCCCTCGGCGCCGTGGCCTTCGTGACGCAGCAGGCGGTCAATAACTATCAACTCACGATCGCCTACGGCAGCGCCGCCGAGTTGGGGAGCCGAGGGACGACCTACTGCCCGACGCAGACGCTCAAGTCGCTGACCGGGACCGTTGCCGGATTCGGCGCCAACAATGCCGACTTCGTCTCCGTGTCGATGGGCACCGCCTTCGCCACGCCGCAACCCAGCTTTGCCCTCCCCAACTTCTCGTTGGTCGGCGTGTCGGACGCAGCGCACGACCTCGTCGGGACGCGCAGCACCTTCAACATCAGCAACCCGTCCAATCCCTTGATCGTGAACAAGGTCTTCATCAAGCGCGGCCTCAATCCCCCGAACCTGTCGTCGGTGGGAACCGTCGACTTCGAGGGGAGCAATGCCTTCGCCCCCGGCTCGACAGCACTTACGATCAACGGATTGACGCAAACGGAGCAGGTGTCCGTCAGCAACACGTTCATCACCCACACCCAATCGTTTGGTTCACTCGGAGCGTTCCCGTTGTCGTCGGGATCGACGGCCAACATCCTGATCGTTCCGCCGGCGCAGACGGTCGCCGGTGACGTGCAGGCGTTCGCCGCCAACGCCTACATCGTTGCCGGCTCCGTGACCGCCGAGCTGCGATCGGTCACCGCCGCCTTCCAGGACCCGACCAACCGGACGGTCACCCTCGGCGCACGCATGAACGATCCTACCATCTCGACGGTGGCCACCACCCCGTACGCCCGCCTGCGAACGGTTGCCTCGCGTCAGTCCGACTACCAGGACTTCTGGACAGCCAACTACACGCAGCTGGGCGGCTCGCCTCGCGGCGTGAGTATCACCATGTCCTCGGCCTACATTGGAAACGCCGGTTCGTTCGATGTGACCATGCCGAACTTCTCCGGTGTCGGCGCATGGCAGAACACGTGGGGCCTGCTCCCGGGCGTCACAACGAACTGGAACGTGTCGATGACCGGATGGATCTCAGGATCCGGAGGGCTCTCCGACGGCGCGATCTTCCGTACGGCGCAGCGGCAGGGGACGCTCACGCCGTAGCGGAGAGCATCCCGTGACATCTCGAGGCCCGGTGACGTCATTCGTCACCGGGCCTCGTCTCTCACGCTCTACCGGCGCCAAGCTCGGTCGTGGCAGCCCCATCCAGAGGATGGGGCAGATACCGGACGAGGCGGTCGTGGTTTCGCCTCGCTCAGGACTGCGCCCCGTTTGACACCACCCTCTGCAGCCCTTTCATTTCGAACATGCGACTCCCCGTCCTGCTCATATGCCTCGCGCTTGAAGGAGTCGTCGCGCCCGCCGTCACCGCGCCAGCCGTTCCGCACGCGCTCGCATCCCGCAAGACGGTCGCGGTGCTCGCCTTCGATAACAACACCGGCGACGCCCAGTATGACCATCTCGGGAAGGGGATGGCGACAATGATGACCACCGACCTCTCGTCGGTGGACGACATCCAGCTCCTCGAACGCGAGCGACTCGCCGACGTCACCAAGGAGATCGACGCTCAGCACTCCAGCTACTTCGACTCCACGACCGCCGTGAAGGTCGGCCGGCTTGCCGGAGCGCAGTTCATCGTCACCGGTGCCTTTGTAGCCGTGCAGCCGCAGATCCGCATCGACACGCGCGTCATCCGGGTGGAAACGGGCGCCATCGTGAAGACGGCAAAGGTCACGGGCAAGGAAGATGATTTCTTTGAGCTGCAACAGCGTCTGGCACGCCAACTTGTGAAAGACCTCGACGTGGCCCTTACGCCCGAGGGAGAGGCGAAGCTCGACGCGCGACAGCGCGCAAATCGTGTGGACGATCTGGACGCCGTCGTCGGGATGTCCAACGCCATCTCGCTGTCGGACGCCGGCGACTACGCGGGCGCACTGACCCGCATGGCGCCGGTCGTGGCGAAGTATCCGAACTCGGTCGTGGTCAAGGTCACATACGCCGAGATGAAGCGCCGCGCCGCCAGCAGCACGAAGGACAAAGCGAAGAGCAAGCTGAACGGACTCATCAAGCGACGCTGGCCTTAGCGACGCTTCGTCAGCGCATTACGGACAGCTCTCGCGCGCGACGACGGCATACGCCGACACCGCCTCCTCGAATCGCGTCCCCTTCGCCTCGAATCGAAGCTGAGACAAGAGGGAGCAGATCGCGGCGGTCTCGTCCAGCAGGATGTTCGCCTCGAGCGAGCGATACTTGAGTTCGACGCGCCCGTCCCTCGTCGTCGGGCTGACACTCTTCGCGAGCCGCAACGCCTCACGCGCCTGGGCCGACGAGGCACTCGAGTCGGTCAGCGTCTTGAGGCGAGCCAGTTGCCCTCGCACGACGGCGCTTTCCGCAGACTCGTCGCTCGCGCGAGGGTCCGGAGGGGTCACGGGAGACGAGCCCGGGGATGTCGTGGTTGCCGCGCCATCCGAAGCGCGTCCAGCGCTCTTCGCCGTACCGCCAGCCGCAATCCGGCTTCCGTCCGACGCAGGAGTAGCCACGGGCGTGACGGGAACGACGGCCGAGTCCCGACGCGGCGGCTCGGCGCTTCCCTGTGACGGCGCGGTCGGGGAAGCCGACTGCGTCGACGGGGACGCGGTTGGCGCGTCAAGGGACGCGCGTTCGCGAAGCCCGCGCGTCGCATAAACGCCCGTCACGACGACCGCCACCAGCGCGATGGCCCACACGACCGGCCCACGTTTGGATGCAGATCTTGCGTCCGAATCGGCCGCCACGGCCGAAGTGCGCGCTCCAGCCGACGAACGATCCACGGCGCGCGCGGGGCGACGGCCGGGTGACGCCGCGACTTCCTGCGCCAGCTCAACCGATGGAGGCGAGGGCGGCACGTTCGCCGATAGTGCGGCCGTCGCCCCGCCTACCACGGGCTCGGGGGATGGAGCTCCCGCGGGCGCCCTTCGCGGCGCCCGGCTTGCGCCTGACGGAGCCCCAGGAGAAGCCGGTACGGCGTGTGAGGCAGACACCGGACCACCCTCCGCGCGCGCGCCTTCGTCGGGATTCCAGTACGACGTCACCGCGACCACCGCCTCGGCGAACGCATCGACCGTCTGGTAGCGATCGTCCACGCGCAGCGCCATGCCGCGATCCATCACTTCCTGCAACCCGGCCGGCCACGCTACGTGTGGATTGGCGGCCGCCAGTCGCTTCGGCTGCTGCGAGAACCGCGCATCGAGCGCCTCGCGCGCATTCTCCGCGTCGAAGACCGGCGTCCCGGTGAGCATGCGGAAGAGGATCAGCGCCAGCGAGTAGAGGTCGCTGCGTCCGTCGATCCCTTTGCCGGTGAACTGCTCGGGACTCATGTACTCGGGCGTGCCGATGACCAGCCCCGTCCCCGTCACCTTCTGGTCGGCCGAGTCCATCACGCGCGCCACGCCGAAGTCGACGACCTTGACCAGGTCGCTGCCATCGCGGTTGCGCGCCAGCATCACGTTGTCGGGCTTGAGGTCGCGATGCACGATCTTGAGATCGTGGGCCGCCGTGAGCGCGCTCGCCACCCGCGACGCGATCGAGACCGCGCGCAGCGGCGCGACCGTCCCCTCGCGCGCGAGCAGCGCGCCCAGCGACTCGCCGTCCACGTACTCCATCGCAAGGAAGATCATCCCGTCGCGACTCTCGCCGAAATCGTACACCTGCACCACGTTGGGGTGCGAGATGCTCGCCGCGTTCGACGCCTCACGGTTGAAGCGGAGCACCGAGTCGGGATCCGAGACCAGCCCCTCCCGTATCACTTTGAGCGCACAGCGGCGCCCGATGCGCACCTGTTCCGCAAGGAAGACCTGCCCCATCCCCCCCTTTCCCAATTCCTTGTGGACCAGGAATCGGTCGGCGACGACCTGCCCGATCAGCGCGCTTCCCGGGTCGACGAGCTTCAGGGCGCTGCCGTCCCGCGGACAGAACAGCGTGCTTCCGTCGTACTCGGAACCGCACTGCAGACAGACCTTCGCTGTGGACATGGGGAGTGTTGAAGATGATCCTGACTCATAACGTGTCGACCGCCGGCGGTGCAACCTGTCCGTGCCGGCGGCGCATCTGCCTCGGGGTCACAGAACCTCCCGACCCTACATGCCCCCGTCCGCCCGCGTGGGGTAATTACCTCATGAGCACCTCATGCGTCGCACGAGGGGATCGCGACCGTTACAATATTCCATGAATCACAGCCGGGAGGATCGCGTGATACGACGACTCGCCGACCTGCATCGCCACGTCCTCGGCGCTACCCTTGCAGGCGCCCTCATCCTGGCCACCCCCAACGTGTCCGAGGCGCAACCCGCAGGGGCCCGCCCGACCGTCGCCATCATGTACTTCAACAATGGCTCGCTGGTCGACCACGACGAGTATGAGCCGATGCGCAAGGGGATGGCCGATATCCTGATCACCGAGATGCAGAGCAATCCGCGCATTCGCGTGATCGAGCGCGACGCGCTGCAGAAGCTGCTCGACGAGCAGAAGCTCACGGAGGACAAGCGGACCGACCCGGCCACTTCGGCCAGGCTCGGGAAGATCCTCGGCGCTCAGCACATGATCGTTGGCGGCTTCTTCATCGATCGCAAGGGACGGATGCGTCTCGACGCCCGTTCGGTCAATGTCGAAACGTCGGAGGTCGAGCACGTGGAAACGACGGGCGGCGACGCGGACGACGTCCTCGAGGTCATCGCCGAACTCGCGCGCAAGCTCAACTCCGGCCTCAAGCTTCCCGGACGTCCCGAGGGGACGCGCGACCGGAGCCCGGCCTCGACCGGCGCCGCCTCGCGCGCGACGCCGAATGTCGCGACTGCCTCCGTGCCACCAGCGGCCTCTCCGTTCAAGGCGATGATGACGTATGCGCGCGCCCTCTCCGAGGACGACGCGCACAACACACAGGGAGCGCTCGCACTCTATCAACAGTTCCTCGGCGAGACCAAACCGACGTTTGCGGTTGCTCAGCGCCAGAAGGCGGAGGAACGCGTACTGGCGCTCTCGAAGGCGTGAGTGGCCGGCATGACGATTCCTGCGTTCACCCCTTTGCTCGTACGACCGGCGACGCTCGCCGATGCCGCGGACATCGCGACCATCTACAACGCGGGCATCGCCACCCGGAACGCCACGTTCGAGACGATTGATCGCAGCAAGCACGACGTGCGCGGCTGGTTCAATCCACCGGGCGCGTCGCATCACCCGTTTCTTGTGGCCGAGCGCCCGGATCGCCGCGTCGCCGGCTGGGGGCGGGCCAGCGAGTACCGCCCGAGAGACTGTTATGCCAGCATCGCCGAGTTCTCGGTGTACGTCGCCGCCGACGCACGGCGTGGCGGAGTCGGAGATACCCTGCTGACGGCATTTCTCGACGCGTGCGCCAGCGCTGGCATCACGAAGCTCGTCGCGCGCGTCTTTCCCGAAAACAGCGCGTCGCGCGCCCTCGGTGCACGCCACGCGTTTCGCGAGGTCGGCACCTACGAGCGGCACGGAAAGCTCGACGGTCGCTGGCGCGATGTGGTGGTCGTCGAACGACTGATCAGGGACAACATGACCTGATCTGCGTCGTGCCGCGACACGATGTCCGGGGCACGGCGGCAGACGTCAGGTCGTCGAGCGTAGCGCCATCAGCGGGTCAATGCGCGAGACCCGGCGCGCCGGAACGTATCCGCTGATCACGGCGACGACGGTCAGCAGCAGGATGACGATCGCGAAGGTGACCGGATCGGTCGACGTCACGCCGAACAGGATGCTCTGCATCCCGCGGGCGATCGCCCACGCCCCCGCCGATCCGATCACGATACCGATCGCCGCGAGCATCATCGTATGCCGCACGATGCCCAACTGCAAGCCCGCCGCGGACGCGCCGAGCGCCATGCGCACCCCGATCTCCTGCGTGCGCTGGTTCACCGAGTACGATACCACGCCGTAGATGCCGAGCAGGGCCAGTGCGACGGCAAACAGTGCGAAGCCGGTTGAGAGCAGTGTGGTGAAACGACGCGGCGACACCGCATCGTCGACGATCGTATCGAGCGTCTGGAACTGCTTCGTCGGCAGGTTTGGAAGAAGTGGCTGCAGCGCAATACGGAGCGCGGCGGTCAACGTCTCGGGGGGGAGCGTGGAGCGCACCACGAGGTTCACCGCGGAGAAGTCTCTCGTCTGACGAAATGGGAGATACATCTCAAGGCCTCCGTCCGCGTCGACCGCGAGCAGGCGCACGTCGTGGACAATACCAACGACTCGCCGGGCGGTGTCGGCGATCATGATGCGACCGAGCGCATCCTCGCCCGGCCAGAGTCGCTGTGCGAGCGATTCGTTGATGATGATCACCTTCTCGCTCGTCGGAATATCGGCGGCAACAAAGTCGCGTCCGCGCTCCAGGCGCATCCCCATCGATCCGATGTAGCCGTCCGAGACGATCCGCACGAAGACGGTCGGCCACGACTCGGGCGTGTCGGGGGCGCCCTGGGCCTTCGCACCCCACGAGCGGTTTCCGCCGAGCGGGAGGCCATCGGATAGTCCAGCACCCTCGACCCCAGGCATGGCACGCGTGCGTTCGAGCACCTCGTCGACGTAGGCGGTGAATCGGGCGGCCGACGTCAGCTGTTCCTTTCCCGGATCGACGCGTATCGCGGCCACACGATGCGGTTGGAAACCGAGATCCACATCGAGCACGTTGTAAAAGCTGCGCGTGAGCAGTCCCGCCGCTACAAGCAGCATGCAGGCGAGCGCCACCTCGGCGACGACGAGCGCGTTTCGCGTCCACTGCCCGCGCCGGTCGCCCGCGAAGCCCCGACCTGAACTCTGGAGCGACCCGTTGACGCTCGCCGAGGGAATCTGCAGCGCGGGGGCGAGGCCGAATGCGATCCCCGCCACGAGCGTGAGCACGAGGGTGAAGGCGAGCGCCATTCCGTCGACCGAGACGCGCTCGAGCATCGGCATGTTGAAGGCGCTCATGCCCGCAATTGTGCGCGTTCCCACGATGGCCAGGACGAGCCCCAGCGACGCACCGCCAACGGCCAGTACGGTGCTTTCGGTCAACATCTGCCGTATCAGCCGTCCTCGTCCGGCGCCGAGCGCGACGCGGAGCGCGATCTCCTTCTCGCGCGTGCTCCCCCGCGCCAGCAGGAGATTGGACAGGTTCGCGCACACGATGAGCATCACGACGGCCACCGAGACGAGCAGGATGGTCAGCGCGTCGCGCGATCGCCCGCTCACGTGTTCCTTCAGTGTCACGACGAGCGGCGTGAACTCTTCGCGCCGTGAATCCTCAGCGTTGATGCGCTTGGCGACCGCCTCCGCCTCATGCAACGCCGCCGCAACGGTCGCCGTCGGCCACAGCCGACCAATCATGGTGAACACGTTGCCATGACTGTTCACCTCCGCATTGAGCGGGATCGGCACGAACATGTCAATCCGCGCGCCGGGCGCAAAGACGGATCCGAAGTCGAAGGTTGGAGGCAGCACCCCGACGACGGTGACGGCTTCGTCGTTCAGGACTACCGCCTTGCCCACGATCGCGGCGTCTGACTCAAACCGGCGTTCCCAGGTCAGGTGGCTCAGCAGCACCGCGCGCGGTCCCGTACCACTCGCCTCATCCGAGGTGAACGACCGCCCGAGCATCGGCACAACCCCGAGCATCGGGAAGAAGTTCTCTGTCACCTGTATCACCGTGACGCGCGCACTCTCGTCCTTCGCCGTGAACTTGGTGTTGTCAACGTCGTAGAACGGGACGTAGCCGCCGATGTTCCGGAAGGACGGTGCCCCCTCTCGGAGGTCGAGTAACGTCTGGCTCTGCACCGTCTCCCCTGAGAGCCCTTTTTCCCCCTTGTTCGCGATCCAGGCGAGCTCGCCCGGATCGCGAAAGGGGAGCGGCCGGATGAGCACGCGGTTCGCAATGCTGAAGACCGCGACGCTCGCGCCGACGCCGAGCCCTACGACGAGCACCGCGAAGAGCGTGAAGGCGCGATCGCGACGCAGGGTGCGGAGGGCATAGCGCACGTCCTGCATGAGATCGTCGAAGAAGTCGCGAAAGGTCAAGCGTCGCTCCCTGGTGCGGGCTGATTCGCGCAGCACGATTGCTGCATCTGTGAACGAAAGGCCGAGTCGTCGCAGCGCCTCGGCGCGTGCCTCTTCCTCCGACATTCCGCGCGACATCAGGGCGGCGATGCGCTCGTCCAGGAACGATCGAAGTTCCTCCTGCGCATCGGCGTCCGCGTGTTCTGTCGTGCGCAGCGGAAGGCGGAAGCGACGCGCGATGCCGCGTCGAATGCCGCCGCGACTCTCTCCGGGTCGCATGCTGTCAGCGTCCGGACGACGATATGGCGAGAACGGCCGCCAGCGTACCGAACTGCTCCAGCAGCGACGCCGTCTCCGAGCGCAGGTGCGCACGACCAGCCGCCGTCATCTTGTAGTATCGTGCCCGCCGTCCATTCTCGGTTTCACCCCACTCGGCCGACAGAAGCTTGCGCTCTTCGAGACGGTGTAGCGCCTGCAGCAGTGCCGCATCCGTGAAGTCGAGCCGGCTGCTCGACTGCACTTCGATCCAGCTCGTGATCTCATAGCCGTGCATCGGCCCCCAACTGAGCGTCTTGAGCACCAGCACGTCGAGCGTCCCCTTGAGCAACGCCATCCGCCCTCCACAAAGAGTCTTTCCCTAAGACAGTTGGAGGAACGAAAGGGTTTGCCTCCTCGTGCGAGAGTCCGGGGGATCTTTCGGGGAAGATTCTTCTCTCGCCCGACAGCCGGAATCCGGGGGAGGACACATGCAGACGATCACCCCATTTCTCCGGTATGCGACGGAAGCGGAAGAGGCGGGCAGCTTGCACTCGTCCCTCCTCCCGGACTCGAGGGTCACACGGGTGACGACGATGCCGGGCGACTCGCCGAGCCGCCCGGCCGGCAGCGCGAAGGTCGTCGACTTCGAGTGGTTGGGGCAGTCGTTCACCTTGAAGCGTGCCGGTCCGCTCGATCCGTGCGACCATGCAGTCTCGTTCGTCATCAACGTCGAGACGCAGGACGAACTGGACCGCTACTGGGATGCGCTGCTGGGATGCGCTGCTGGAAGGTGACGGTGCGGACCGGCAAGCTATTCGATCGCCGAGATCCGACCGTCCTCCATCCGCACCACCGTGTCGGCGAACGGGATCAGTCGCTCGTCGTGGCTCACGACGAGGACCGTGGTCCCGACAGCTGCCACGGCATGCAGCAGTTCGATGATGCGGTGGCCGGCGCGCGAGTCGAGACTCCCCGTCGGTTCGTCAGCGAGCAGGAGCGAAGGCGCATTGGCCAGCGCACGTGCGATGGCCACGCGCTGCTGTTCTCCACCGCTCAGCGCCTCAGACTTCGAGTCCAGGCGCGACGTCAGTCCGACCCGCGCGGCAACTTCTACCGCCCGCACGCGCGAGGCCGGTCGACGCGCCCCTGCTAACGTGAGCGGCAACTCGATATTCTCAAGCGCGCTCAAGGCATCGAGCAATCGAAACCGCTGGAAGACGAAGCCGATGGATCGAAGGCGGAAGTCGGCCAGGGCGGCGGGCGTTAGGCTGGCGAGGTCGATCCCCTCGACTTCCACCGTCCCCTCGGTTGGCGCGAGCAGTCCACCGATCATCGACAGGAGTGTCGTCTTTCCGCTCCCGCTCGGCCCCATCACGAGCGTGAGTGCTCCGCGGCGAACCGCCAGCGAGACATCATTCACCGCCTGCACGCTGCTCGTCGCGAGCGCGCCGAATCGCCGGCTCACCCCCGCGAGCCTGACCGCGGCGTCGAGTCCCGTCACGCGCGGAAGACCTCGGCGGGGTGGATGCGCGCAATGCGCGCGAGGGGCAGCAGGGCGCCGACGATCCCGGTGGCCAGCGATCCACTCACCACCAGCGCCACGGTGCGCCAAGAGAGCGACAACGGGACGGCCGGCGCGAGATGGGCCGAGATCGGGACCGCGAGCGCATAGACCACGCTTCCGACGACTAGTCCACCGCACACCGCCGCCACGGCCTGCGCCAGCATCACCCAGCCGAGCACGCGCGACGGCGCGCCGATCGCCTTGAGGAGGGCGTAGTCCTCGCGACGCTCGAGCACCGATCCGTACAGGAGCAACGTCAGGACCGCCGCGGCGACGATCGCCCCGAGCACGGCGACCGTTGTAAGGATCGGAATGAGCCCACCGCGCATCTCGTCCATGTTGTTCTCCGCGAACGTCGCCTGGGCGATGACCGCGACGTCGGGAAAACGCGCGCGCAGCCGCTGCAACACGTCGCCAGGTGCAACGCCGGCTCGGGTGCGGACCAGCAGGTAGCTGGCCACGTCGGGAAAGCCAAGCAGCGCGCGCGCCTGCGGCAGGGTCACGAAGGCATACTGCGTTAGCACAGAGTTGGTCCCGCGGCTGACGCCCGTCACCCGAAACGTGCGACCTTCAACCTGCACGGAGTCTCCGACACTCGTGTGGAGTCGCTTGGCCAGCGCCCAGTCCAGGATCAGTCCGGCGCTGTCCACCTGTGCCTGTCCCTCTACCACGTCAGGCCTGCCTGCGGCGGATGCGGGATCGATGCCGACCACGATCGCCGTCAGGTGGCGAGGGCCGGCCTCGATGAGCGTGATCAGCCGCAAGAGCGACGTGACTTCCTCCACGCCGGGATCCGTGCGGACCGAGTCCTCCAGCGCGGCATCGAGCATCGACGACGACTTGATGAAGTTCGTCGTATTCGACTGGGCCACCCATCCGTCGACTGGGCGCGACGACACCCACCCGTTCGCCTCGACGCGGACGCCATTATAGAGCGCGAGCAGGAAGAGGATGAGCACGACCGCCATACCGACGCCGGCGATGGTGATGGAGAAGCGCACGGCGTCGCGCGCCACCATCCGGCGAGCGAGAGGAACTCCGCGGCCGGGTCGCCACGTGCTGCGCTCAGTCACCGCGGTCGTCTCGACGGTGTCCAGTGATTTTCACGCGATCGCCCGATCCGCGGTGAATGGGAGCGGCCCGTTGGCGAAGATCGAGAGGGCATCACGCT
The DNA here is from genome assembly GCA_040007995.1 of Gemmatimonadota bacterium. Lineage (GTDB taxonomy): Bacteria > Gemmatimonadota > Gemmatimonadetes > Gemmatimonadales > Gemmatimonadaceae > SCN-70-22. The sequence goes on from JBDTUA010000014.1 coordinate 20,739, forward strand.
GAAGTTGCTCGAGCGTCACGCCGCTGTATTCGCACGCCCGCCAGTTGGCGTCTACGATCGCGCCGGTCTCCAAATCATGGATGAAGATGGCATCGTTCGACGCATCGAAGAACGCGCGATATCCCTTGTCCGAGGGACCCGGCTCCCCGTCACGCGTGAACGGCGTGAGATCGTTGGAGGGAGAAGGCGCTTGCATTCCGCGCGATGAGGGGAAGGCGACGTACTCGACACTCGGCCTGCTCAACGTAGGTCGGAGTGCTCGCCCCGACAAGAAAGGGAGCGCTGCGAGGGGCGGAGTCCACCCGTCCCCGGGGATGGGTCATTCAACCCATGGCGTCCAGTGGTCGTTGGTCTTCTGCGCCGGGGGCGCACTTCTCCTCTGTTCGCGGCGTTTCGACCGCCGCTGCGAATCGACGCCTCCTCTGGCGGACACGCCGGGCGGTGCATATTTCCGCACAGTCACCTCTCAACCCGCCACGCGGACCTTTCATGAACCCTCCGCTTACCGATGTCGAGGTGCGCATCCTCGGCGCGCTCGCCGAAAAGGCTGTCACGACACCGGACAACTATCCGCTGTCGCTCAGCGCGCTGACCGCCGCCTGCAATCAGACGACGAATCGCGATCCGGTCATGCAGCTCGATGACGAGACGGTCACCGAGTCGATCGTGACGCTGCGGCGACGGAGCTTCCTGCGCGCCATCCAACCAGCTGGCTCTCGCGTCACGAAGTATCAACACCTGCTGGCCGAAGCGCTCGAAGTCGATGCGCGCGAGTTGGCACTGCTCGGAGTGCTCATGCTGCGCGGCGCACAGACTCCGGGCGAGCTCCACGCGCGCACGGCGCGACTCGCCGAGTTCACCGATACCGCCGAGATGGAAGCGACACTCGATGCGCTCGTCTCGCGTGATCCCCTGCCGCTGGTGACACGCCTCCCCAAGCGCGCTGGTCAGAAGGAAGTTCGATACGCCCACCTGCTCGGCGGGCCGGTGGTGACGTCCGATGACGTCGACGCGCCATCCGTCGACTCGCCGTCCTCACCCCCGGCGTCGAGCGTCGGCGCGCGGGTAGAGGCGCTGCAGCAAGCGGTCGATGAACTCCGAGGCGAGGTCGCGGAGCTCCGCGCTCAGTTCCTCTCGTTCAGAGAGGAGTTCCGCTAGCGACGCACCCCAACCAATCTCCGGCGCGTATGCCGGGTGCGGGCGGTCGACGCGTCGGGACCCACGGCTCGTCCCTCCGCTGTTGCCGATCGATCGTCGTCAAGCGACGATTGGGCTCTCCTCCTACCCGACCATGTCGAACCTCGAAACGCTTCCACTCGCACGATTGGCGCTGTTGGCGCAACTCACCGGTGTCGCAGCTCTCGGTTCCCTCGTCCCGAGCGCGTGCTACGCGCAGGGCAACGCGCAGGGCACCGTGCCGGCACTCACGGCCGCCGACCTGCGCACGCGGCTCTTCCTGATCGCCGACGACTCGATGGGTGGGCGGGCGACGGGCTCGAAAGGGAACTACATGGCGGCGGAGTACATCGCTGCCGAATTCCGGCGGGTCGGATTGCAGCCGGCGGGCGACGACGGGACCTTCTTCCAGACGATCCCCTTCTTCCGTCTGCAGGCCGACCCGCGCACTCCGCTTGCGGCTGGCGGTACCACGCTTCGTATGGGTACAGACTACATCGTCGCGCAGCTCCGCTCGATTCCCCGACCGCTCGAGGGCAAGCGTGCAGTCTACGGCGGCTCGATGGTCGATTCGACGACGTGGATCGGCGCCGAGAGCGTTCGTGATCGGGTCGTCGTCTTTTCGGCGCCGCGCGGCGTCGCCTGGCAGGCGATGCAGGGGGTACTGCAGTCGGGACGCTTTGCCGAAGCGGCTGCGGTCGCCCTTCCCGTGCTCGAGAAGTTACCCGCCGAATTCGCCGCCTCGCAGCTGGCGGGTCGCGTGTCGACCGACACCATGCGCACCACGAGCGCGCCCGGTCGTCTCTATGTGTCCGACGCCGCTGCGACGCAGATGATGGGACGGCCGCTGGCGTCGCTGTCCGCTGGCGCACTGGGCGAAACGTTGCACGGTCGTGGGACGGTGGAGTTCGTCCCGCTGCCTTTCGCAGCCCGCAACGTCGTCGCGGTGCTCCCGGGCCGCGATCCGCGCCTCGCCGGGACCTTCGTAGCGCTAACGGCACACAGCGACCACGTCGGGTTCGACCACGCGCCGGTCGATCACGATTCCTTGCGCACGCTGAATCGTGTCACCCGCGCACTCGGCGCGGACACACCGCCGCGGGAGCCTACGTCAGCCGAGTGGGTCGGGATCCGGAAGTCGCTCGACAGCCTCCGCGCGCTGCGCCCGCCACGCCTCGACTCGATTCGGAACGGTGCGGACGACGATGGGAGCGGAACGGTCGTCCTGCTCGAGGTGGCCGAGTGGCTCGCGAGCGAGGGACCGCGTCCGCTTCGCTCGATTCTCTTCGTCTCGCACGCCGCCGAGGAGGAGGGGTTGCTCGGCAGTCGCTGGTTCACCGATCACCCGACCGTGGCCCGTGATTCGATCGTGAGCGAGTTCGACATGGACATGGTCGCGCGCGGCAATGCCATCGACCTCGCCGAGGGAAGTCCGACGTATCTCGAGATGATTGGTATCGGCCGGCTGTCCCGTGAATACGGGGCGCTCATCGAGGCCGCGAACGCAAAACAACCGCTCCCATTCACCTTCAACCTGACCTACAACCAGCCGGGCCACCCGCTGCAGTACTATTGCCGTGCCGATCATTACAGCTATGCACGCTACGACATACCCGCCGTGGCGATCTCACGCGGCGAACATGCCGACTATCACCAGGTGACGGACGAGGCGCAGTACGCCGACTTCGACGTCATGGAGCGCGTCGGAAAGTTCGCCGCTACGGTTGCGCAACTCGTGGGAAACCTCGACCACCGGCCGGTGGTCGATACGCCGAAGCATGACCCGAACGCCAGATGTGTGCAGTAGCGGTGCCGGCTACGCCGTGTTGCCGATCAGGTCACGGCACTGATCGGCGCCCGCCAGATCGAGCGCCCGAAGGTGCTGAGATAAAGCCAGGTCTCGCGCGAATGCGTCACGACCTTGATCTCGGCGTTATGCGGCCGCTCCGGCAGGATCCCGGAGATGTCGCTCCACGAACGGCTCTCGTCGTCGCTCGCCCAGACACGCGAACCAGTGGTCGCGAAGAGGAGGATCTGCCCCTCGCGGTCGCGCGCGACATCGAAGCCAAAGAAGGGACTGTTGATCGGAGTTACGACGCCCGGCACCTGCCACACGAGTCCGTCGAGTCGGAGCACATAGTGATTGCCCGCTGAGGTGTCATTGATGATGGCGTAGGTCGTGCGCGCATCGAGCGTGACGATCTTGAGGACGCCCCCTCCCGTCTGCGGAGTTGCTGGATTGAGTTTGGGGAGCTTGACGGCAAGCTCGACGACGGAGCCGTTCTTCGCGTCCACCACGAAGATGCGATTCCCGCTCGCCGCGAAGACGGACGCGCCCGAGAACGAGGCGACACACGATGACGTGAGTCCCCCGGGGAGGGTTCCGAGCAGCTCCCAGCGATATCCGGTGGGAGCGCCCGGTTCGAGGTACAATCCATACACGCCGCCCGCGATCGTTCCGACCGCGACCATGAGCTGCCCCGTGGGTCCGCGGAACGACGGCTTGCGCACTGCCTCCCCGAACGTGTTCGCGCCGAGCCCCGGCGGAGCTCCGGGGAGGGGCGGCGCGAGTGGGATGACGCCACGATCTGACAGCGTCTTCGCTGCGCTATTCCGCACGGCGGAGCTGACCGCGTTGTCCTTGTATCGGTGTACCAGACCGCCGTCCGCGACGAACGAGACCCAGCCGCCGTCGCCCCCGTCGATCCTGCGCCACGGTTCCGGTGCCCCGCTCACGTCGGCGTAGACGTTTCCGTTATCCTGCAGCCCGGCGGCAACGAAGCCGTCGGTCGGGCTGTTGCCCGAGGCCGACATCATCCCCCAGAACTGTCGCATCGGGTAGTTGGAGTAGCACTGCAGGATGGGGAGCTGCCGGTTGTAGTTGCTCTGCGCTTCCACATTCCCCGTCGCCAGCAGCACGTTCAGGTGGAGGCGAGCGAGTCCCCCGTCGCTCGCCATCCACAGGTCGTGCGCGCCATCGTTGTTTTGCGTGATGCGGACCATGTGGACGTCGGAATGCAGGTGGGGCGACGCACCGACCTGCAGCCAAGTTCCGCCGCCGTCCGGTGTCACGAAGGTGCCGTTCTGCCATCCGATCGCTGCTACGCCGGGCGCTTCCGGCGAGACGGTGATGCAGTTGTTCCAGTAGTTTCCCTGATCACCCGCAGCGATCGTGAGATCCGAGTCGCCGCCGGGAAGGCGGAGCCGCTTCTCACTCATCACCCAGCTGCGCCCTCCGTCCGTGGACCGCGCCACCACCTTCAGCTGGCCGTCGGTATAGGCCGTCACCAGGTACGCGTTGGTCGGGAAGCGCTCGCAGACCGCGACGCTGCTTCCACCGGTCGAGGCAGGGGTCCACCACCACGCCGTCCATTCCGCCCCCGCCGCATCGAGGAGCCGCGCCTGCGTAAGCGTGAGGTCGGTCGCGTCCCATCGTCCGAGGAAGACGCCGCCCTGCGCCGAACCGACGATGACGCTCACGCCGCGCAGCTCCTCCTCGCCCGCTCGTTCGGTCCGCCCCGTCAGGCTACCGATATCGACGCTGGTGAAGCCCCCCTGCCCCAGTCCAGGGTCCGCGACCTTGTGCCACTTCCACGGGACGCGCGCGGGCGCATCGGCTGATGGAAAGAAGATGCTCAGGCAACCGGGCGCCGGATTCGGTTCGGGGATCTCCGCCCAGTACAATCCGCCGTCGCAGGCCGCGACGAGGCGTCGATGGCGAGGCACGACGGCAAGGTCGTTCACGGTGCCGGCATCAGCGGGGAAGCCCGCGATTTCCTTCCAGTGCAGCAGTGGCAGCGCCGACTCGGGATCCGCCTCGTAGATCGCGCTGGTGAATGTGGAGCCCGGACCGTCGGGATAGCCGTTGCCCCCCGACGCGCTCACGCCGGCGAAGAAGTGTCGCGGTCCATCGAGCCCCGCCACCAGGCAGTTCACGTCCGGCTTGTTCCACCGGTCGCTGAGCGGCAGCGCATCGTTGTTCTGGTTGACGACCCATACGCCCCCGGTCTGCGCAGCAATCAGCAGCCCCGCCGCGCCGTCGTCGAGCCGGACCATATCGTTGATGTGCCCCGTGTGCCAGGCATCGTGCTCCTCATCGACGGCGATCCCGAAGGGCGAGGCCAACGACCATCCAGGGGCTGCAATTGCCATTTGGAACTCCGGACCGGAAGGGGCGCGCGATTGCACGGGAGCCACCGGAAGTATGCGGGGGCATCCTGTCAGGTGCAATCCGCGCGCGGCTTGGCCCGTCGACCGCGAGCACAGAGGGCGACGACTGTCCGTCGAATCGCCGAAGCACCGAATGCGCCGACGAGATCGGTCGGAAGCAGAAGGGGACGCCTCGCCTCAGCCCTGACTGAGCTTCGTCATCGCCCCTTCGAGAAAGTCGCGGCGCCACAGCTCAAGTATGGGGACGGCCACCCCGAGCGACGCGCCCACCACGTCCGACGTCTCACCGGCGAAGAGCCGGAGCACGGCGTCCCGCTTGAACTCGGCGGTCGGCGCAACCTGTCCTGTCGTGCCGGCCGCGCGACGCGCGGTGATTCCGCTCAGCACGCCGTCGCACAGTGAGCGCACGAAGGCGATCGTCGACGCATCGGGAGGCGGCGCCGCAGAGTTTCGGTCGCAGTACAAGGACCCCAGCGGCTTGTCGCCCACGACCAGGGGGACGACGAGAAAGCTTGCCGAGCCGACCGTGCGGGCGAATCGAAGCTCGCTTGGCGAGAAGTCGCGCTCCGTGGGGACCGCGATGCTGCGTGGCGGATTCAGGGCGAGCGCGATCGGACTGCTGCGGGAATTCACCTCGCACGAGAACCAGTTGAGCGCCGACTCGACGCCATCGCCGAGGCCGTAGCGTGCGTTCAGCATGCGATGATCGGGCGAGATCAGGCAGAGGACGACCCGCGTGAACGGCCCGCCGCGGAACGCCGCTTCGAGCGTCATCAGAATGACCTTGCTCAACTCCTCGCCCGACGCGGGGCTCGCCAGCCGCAACACTTCGGAACGGAGATCCTCGCGAAGTGCGCCGATCCCCACTTCCGGCGGATGCATGTCCGCTTCGTCCCCATCCTCCCCGTCGACTGCGTCATGTCCCCCGGTCCCGAGGGCGACAAGCGCCTCCCGCTGCTGGCGACGCAGCGTCAGGCCGTCGAGCGAGACGTTGGCGCTGGCGAAGGTGGCCTTCGTTTCCCGCAGCGCCGCCTCCAGGATCTCGCCCACCTCGTCGCGCGACAGCTTCAGCCGTCGTGCATATCGTGCGAGAACCTCGGCGACCGAGTCCCGCGTCGGGTCAGCCTCCCGGCGATAGACGGCCGCGGTCAAGTCGTGGGCGAACGCGGTGATCACGAACAAGTCGTTCGACGACTGGGCGCTGGCCGACCGAATCGCGCCGCACACGCTTTCCGGCATCCCCCAGTTCCTGGCCATCGCTTCGCCTAGCTCCTCGAAGCGAAACCCGATCACCTCGAACGCGGCCACCGCCGGACCGGTGCGGCGCTGCTCCATGTGCTGAAGGATGCGCGCATAGTCTCGTGTGGAGTAGGCCGCGACCAGCACCTCCCCCAGGTTTCGGAACATGCCGCACAGGTTCGCCTCCTCCGGGTCCGGGAGGTTTCGCCGCATCGCCAACTCGCGCGCATGGTTCGCCGTGAGCAGGGAGAGGAGCATGAGCTCCTTGAGGCCGGGAGAGCGCGTGCGGTAGTGCTCGAAGAGCAGGAGGCTGCCGGCGAGGTTGCGCACCGTGCCGGCGCCAAGCAGCAGCATCGCGTGCGCCGCGCTCTTGATGTGCTTCTCCGAGCGCCGGTAGTGGGCGCTATTGGCGGTGCGCAGGACCTTCACCGTAAGCGCATACTCGCGCAGGACGATGTTGGCGAGACGCTGAATCGAGGTCTCGCTGTCCGGGACCTGCTGCAACGCCTGAAGCGCGTCCGTCGAAATCGCGGGGAAATCGCCGTCTGCGAGGATCGCTCGCAGCCGCTGCTCGACCGCGGAGAGGTGACGATTCGCGCCCTGGCCGGAGGAGAGGGGCGTGTCGTTCACGTGTGGCCCGCGGCGGCCTCGTCCACCACGATCTCGCCGCGCGCACACTCGTGGATCAGCGTCGCCGGCCACGACGGGGCGTAACGGTCGGCCGACGCCATCCGCGCCACAGTGGTGCGTTTCCCCTCCCCCCACGCAACCATGACCGCTTCACGGGCCGCGAGGATCGTCGCGACACCGACGCTCACCCCATGATGCGGGACATGCTCCAGCGCCCCAAACGATGGGAAACTTTGCAGGTTGTCGCGCCGCGTCGCCTCGGACAGCGGGATGATGCGGGTGTGGCTGTCGCGCGTGCTCCCCGGGGGATTGAAGGCGACGTGTCCATCGTGCGCGCCCGACGCCAGCAGGAAGAAGTCGATACCGCCGGCAGCCGCGATCCGGCTTTCGTATTCCCCAGGGTCGTGCGGAAGGGGAAACCAGATCTTCTCGTCGTCCAGTTGGTCGTCAGGCGGCAGCACGCGATTGAGCCGTGCGAGGATCTCGACGCGGGCAAAGTGATGACAGGACCACGACGCCTCCCGCGGCGCGTATTTCATCCCATGCTCGCCCGCAACCAGGTACTCGTCCATCATCACCAGCGTCACATGGCGTAGCGACTGCGGCTGCTCGGCGAGTTGTTGCGCCATGGCCGCGAATATCGGTTTCGGGGTGCGCCCTGTCGGCACGCCGAGCAGGAAGTGATGTCCCTGCGCGTGCGCCGCGGCGACGCGGTCGAGAATCTGCTGCGCGAGCGACGTCCCAAGCGCTTCGGGCGTCGTACAGGTGCGAACGGCGGCACGGGGCATCGTATGCGGCGTGGGATTGGCGTTAGGCGTGTGGGGCGGCGCTCGTCAGAGCGCAGCCTCTGCCAGCTCGGGATGTTTCCAGAGGTCGATCGGTCGGGCGATCCCCGCCGGCCGGAAAGGCAGGCGAATCTTGCGCCCGAGACCGGCCGAGGCGTAGGCGGCGTACAGCACCTCCTGTACGACACGACCGGTCTCGCCGTCGGAGATCGGCGATTCCTTGCCCCGCACGCATCGTGCAAAGTGTCGCATCTCCTGCGGAAAGCCGTAGTTGTAGTGCTCCTCAAACACCGGCCACGTCCATCCCTGCGTCGTCGCCGCCTTCTCCACCGCATAGCCGAATCCGACCTCGGAGTACGTCGGGAGGGCATTCCCCATCAGCATGTCGGCGTACGTCTGTCCCTTCGAGCCGAAGATCTCGATCGAGTCATCCATCCCCCCCGGTTTCGTCCACGAGTTCTCGACTACGCCCGTCGCCCCGCCCTCGAACTCGATGATCGTCAGCGCCTCATCGTCTCCCGCGGTGCGCGCGCCGTGGACCTGCGTGGACAACTGCGAGTAGACGCTGATCACCCTCGGCTTGCCGAGGAACCACCAGCAGAAAGCAATGCCATGGCATCCGAGATCCATCAACGCTCCGCCACCCGACTGTTGCACATCCCAGAACCAGTCCGCGTGCGGACCCGAGTGCTTTTCGGACTGCTTGACGAGATGCACGCGTCCGAACGCTCCCTCGTCGGCCATCTGCTTGGCCTTCACGTATTTCGGGGCGAAGAACAGTTCTTCGGCGTATAGCAGGAGGACACCGGCCTTGGCGCATACGTCCAGCATCTCATCAGCTTCCTCGAGCGTCACGCAGAGCGGCTTCTCGCAGACCACGTGCTTCCCCGCGCGTGCTGCATCGATCGTCATCTGCGCATGCAGACGATTGGGCGCTGTGATCGAGATCAGCTCGATAGCAGAATCACGGAGCATCTCGCGATAGTCCTCGTACGCCGAGGGAATGGCATGACGCTCGGCGAAGGCCGCGGCGTTGCCGGGTGAGGGTGAGGATACCGCGACGACCTCCGACTCCTCGGGCATCATTCGCACCGACTGTGCGATGCAGTCGGCCTGAAACCGCGAGCCGATGATGCCGATCTTGACCTTGGACACGACGAGTCTCCGTGAAGGCGCGAGGTGAGTGGTTAGGCGGTGAGCCGACCAACTGCTCAGCCCCAGGCGGGCTGGCCGGGCTCCAACGTCATGCAACCGGTCCAGTGTCCTGGAACGCGAACGTAGCGCAACGCTCGCGTCATCCCGATCTCGGTAGAGAAATATCCCTGGAGGGCAAGTCGGCGCATCAGGTGAAACCAGTGCGTCCCGCCGGCGGCGACCGCCTCCGCATCAATCTCCTGAACAAGCGACTCGCGCTCGCCTGGAGAGAGCGTGTTGAACGGGCCGCCGCAACGCTCCACGCAACGCTCGCGCAGGGCATCGAGTCCGGTGCGCATCCGCTCCACCGCCCCCGCTTCGTAACAGTCGGTGAGCAGGAGGACCATCATCGGACCCGCGCCGGCCGCGATGGCACCTGGCGACGATGTCGTCGTCGGTAGCAGAGTGTCGGCGATCGCCTCCATGAGCTGCATGTCTTCCACCGGAAGCGTCGCGTCCGTCGCGCTGGCACGATCTGCCCCCTCCCGGGTGCACGCCACGAGCAGAATGCTCGACGCAAGGTAGGCTCCGGCGAGCACACCGCTCGAAGTCTTGAGCGCCTCGCGGCGATTCATGGGCGGCATCGCGCGCGCAATCATAACAGCTGCCGCGACATCTCGTTGACCGCGTGATCGACGGCGCGCGCGGTGAGCGCCATGTAGAGAATGGAAGGGCTCTGGTTGCCCGTCGATGTCATGCATGCCCCGTCGGTCACGAAAACATTCGGGACGGCGTGCAGCTGATTCCACGCATTCAGCATCGACGTCTTCGGATCGAGTCCCATGCGACACCCGCCCATTTCATGAATGTCGAGCCCGGGGGCCTGATGATTGTCGTGGCTTTCGACTTCTGTGCATCCTGCGACGCCGAGCATCTCCTCCGCCTGCGTTCGCCAGTCGCGAATCATCTTCTCGTCGTTGTCATCGTAGTCGACCGCCGTGACCAGCCGCGGGATTCCCCACTGGTCCTTGAGCGAGTCGTGCAGTCTCACGTGGTTCTCGAACTTCGGGATCGTCTCGCCCTGCATGTACATATAGATGCCCCACGGCCCCGGCTGCGCCTGGTTGTCCTTGTAGTCGCCGCCCATGCGTGACTCGATCGGCGCTCCGCGCGTGCGGTAGCCGCCGGTGAAGGTGGTGTAGCCGCCGACGAAATCCGCGTCCTGTCGTCCGAGGTTTCGGAAGTTCACGAGGATGCACTCCGTCGGATTCCGGCCATAGAAGTAGCGATCCTCGTAGCCCGGCAGCGTGCCGCTCGCTCCAGTTCGATAGTTGTGGTGCGCGACGAAATGTCCGAGCAACCCGTGATCGTTTCCGAGCCCGTCGGGAAATCTCGACGACGTGGAGTTGAGAAGCACCAGGTTCGAGTTGAGCGCCGAGGCGTTCAGGAAGATGATGCGGGCGAAGTAGTCGGTGATCGCATGCGTGTGCGCGTCGATGACTCGCACGCCAGTCGCCTTCGCCTTGCGCGCGTCGAACAGGATCGAGTGCACTACAGCATCCGGGCGCATGGTCAGCTTCCCGGTCTTCTGCGCCCACGGCAGCGTCGACGAGACCGATGAGAAGTATCCCCCGTACGGGCAGCCCCGCATGCAGAGGTTCCGCGCCTGGCACGTCCCTCGTCCCTGCTGCAGGTGGATCTCGCGTGGTTGCGACAGGTGCGCCCAGCGACCCTGCACCACGTGTCGATCGCGATAGCGGACGCGCAACGCATCCCGCAGGTGCAACTCGGCGCAGTTGAAGTCAAAGGGCGGCAGGAAGTCGCCATCGGGCATCGCGTCGAGTCCGTCGGCGGCACCGCATACGCCGATGAAGTGTTCCACGTGCGTGTACCACGGCGCCACGTCGTCGTAGCCGATCGGCCATTTCATCCCGTAGCCGAGCTTTTCGGGGGCGACGAACTCGTGCCGACTCCAGCGCTGGCAGGCTCGCCCCCAGATGATCGACTTTCCGCCAACCTGGTAGCCGCGGATCCAGTCGAACGGCTTCTCCTGTTCATACGGATGATCGGCGTCCTTCACGAAGAAGAGCGCCGTGTCCTCCCCATAGCCCGCCGCCTTCGAGATGAGCGGGTTCTCCTCGATGAGGCGACGCGGCGTCGCGCCATGGTGCGGCAGTTCCCACGGCGCCAAGGTCGCGGTCGGGTAGTCCTTGAGGTGTTCGACATTGCGACCGCGCTCCAGAACGAGTGTGCGAAGTCCCTTCTCGCACAGCTCCTTCGCCGCCCAGCCGCCGGAGATACCGGAACCGATGACGATCGCGTCGAATGTGGTCTCGGGTTGGGGCACGGCGTTGGACGTAAAGACGTGAGAGGGGGGACCTGCCGGTCGGCAAATGGTGGGGCGAGCGTCATCGCGCGCCCCGCGCATCTGGTCCTCGCAAAATCATAGCATTCGACGCGCGGGGTCGCTTCCCCGAGACGATGCGAGCGTCAGTGGGTGCGGGTGACGCCTCCCCGGTCCGTGGGACGGGTGCCCGGATGCTGACGCGCGGCGCGCGCCCGTTCCTGCTGCCGGCTCCTGACGCTCGCGCGACTGCCGCGCCCCTACATCACTGTGGTGTTTAGATGTTGCTCGAAAGTAGTAGAAGCAGACACAACATTCACATCTAAAGCATCGACCCGACCCGCCTGACGAGCAGGTGACGGCGACAGGCTTGCGCGCGTGCTGACAACCCCACGTATTACTCATCATGCACCGGCACGCTAGGAGCGTTCCGGTTACGCGGGCCGCAATACAAATGCAAGACAACAGGAGGACGATCGCATGTCTCGTCAGGTTCACGCACAGCCATGGCGCCGACTCGCGTACCTCGCGAGCGCGATGTTCCTGCCGCTGTGCTCGCTGGTCTTCACGAACGTGCTCGCGGCCCAGACGACGACCGGAGCCTTACGCGGCTACGTGCGTGACTCGTCAGGCGCCCCGCTCGCGGACGCGCAACTCACCGCGCGCAGTGTCGACATGGGGCTCGAGCGCAGCACGCGCAGCAATGCCAACGGCTTCTACAACATGGCCGGACTCCGCCCCGGTCAGTACGAGATCAACGTTCGTCGACTCGGGTACAGCGTGCAGGCCCGATCGCTGCGAGTCCCGATCGGCGAAACAGTGACGCTCGACCTGGTGATGCAGCAGACGGCCACGCAACTCGTCGGCGTGGTCATCAGCGCCGACGCCACTGAACGCTCGCGGACATCGGAGGTCGGCTCGAACGTCACGCGTGAGCAGATCCGCGACCTTCCTTCGGCCGACCGCAACTTCCTCGACTTCACGAAGCTCGTCCCCGGGATCACTCCCGCAGCGGTGAACAGCACGGACAAAACATTTGCGGCTGGCGGCCAACCGCCAGAGGCGGTGAACCTCTTCGTCGACGGCGCCACGTACAAGAACGACGTGCTCCGCGGCGGCGTCGCCGGGCAGGACGCCAGCAAGGGCAATCCCTTCCCGCAGGGGGCGGTGCAGGAGTTCCGGGTCATCACCCAGAACTACAAGGCCGAATACCAGAAGGCCTC
>JBDTUA010000015.1:0-33279 GCA_040007995.1 Gemmatimonadota bacterium
TGCCGTGCGATGCCGTGCGATGCACAGGGCCGGGTCGGCAGCGGCGCGCTAGAGCAACGTCTTGAGTTGCGCGAGGTCGATGTTCCCCCCGCAGATGATCGGCACCACCGTTGCGCCTGGCGGAAGGGTGAGACGCCCGGTGAGCAGCGGGACGACGGCGGCCGCACCGGCGGGCTCCGGCATCACCTTGCAGCGCGTCATCAGCACCCGCATGGCGTCAATGATCTCGGAGTCGGGGACGACGAACCAGTCATCCACGAAGGCCTGGCAGTGCGCCAGGTTCCGCGTCCCGGCGAAGGGAGCGGCGAGGCCGTCGGCGATGGTGTTGAGCGACGCGAGTCGCTGAGGCGAGCCGGCCGCCAGCGACCGCGTCATGCCATCCGCCCCAACGGGTTCGACGCCGATCACCCGCACCTTCGGCCGTCGTTGCTTGATCGCCGCGGCGACGCCCGAGATCAGTCCGCCGCCGCCGCACGCCACGATCACCACGTCCACTTCGGGGACCTGCGTGAGAACCTCCATTCCCACCGTCGCCTGTCCGGCGATGACGCGCAGGTCATCGAACGGATGCACGAGGGTCAGCCCGCGCTCGCGCTGGAGTTCGAGCGCGGTTGCCAGCAGATCGCCCGACGTCTGGATCACCTCGCCGCCGTACTCGCGCGTGGCTGCCACCTTCGATGGGACTGCGTTCTCCGGCATCACGATGGTGGCGTGCATGCCGAAGCGAGCGGCCCCCCACGCGAGCGCCTGCGCGTGATTGCCAGCCGAGAGCGAGATGACTCCGCGCTCACGCTCGGCGTGCGTCAGCTGGCGCAGCGTGTTGATCACGCCACGTACCTTGAACGAGCCCGTCTTCTGGAAGAGTTCGAGCTTGAGCACGACCCATGCGCCGGCTCGACTTCCAAGATACGACGACCCCATGACTGGGGTCTGATGCACATGCGGAGCGATGGCCGCTTGTGCCTCCCGAATTGCGTCGAGTGAAACGAGCGGCGACGCGTGAGGGGTGTTCATGGCGGCAATGTATGACGCCTCCCTGACGTTCGCGCCATGGACAAATTCACAAGAAATGCGCGGGCCCGCGCACGACCTGCGCACGACCTGCGCACGACCTGCGCACGACCTGCGCACGACCCGCCCGGCTCGTCACCTTGAGGACGCCGCGGCGCTGCCCTAGCTTCCCCGCTCGATGGCGCCGTAGCCAAGTGGTAAGGCAGCGGTCTGCAAAACCGCTATTCGCCGGTTCGATTCCGGCCGGCGCCTCTGGTCAGTCCACGGTCGCGCGTCTCCGGCTTCAGCCGCGAGGCGCGCGTTCCATTTGCAGGAATTGCAGGAATCGTGTTGCAGGAGTCGTGCATGCACGCCCTCACCCTTCGCGCCGGCCCCGATGCGCTACGCCTGATCCGTGAGCGCGGGCTGCGCGCGCAGGATATCGACATCCTCCCCGGAGCGTCGGGCGGCGCGAAGTGGCTGGTGCTGGCCGGACTCGATCGATTCCTCTTCGGGACCTTCCTCGCCGAGCCGCGGACGCGCTCCTTACACCTGATCGGGTCGTCGATTGGCAGTTGGCGGATGGCGTGCCTCGCCCAGCGCGATCCGCTCGCCGCCCTGGAGCGCGGGCACCGCGCCTACATCTATGAGCAGCACTACTCGCGTCGCCCCTCCACCCGTGAGGTCACCGAAGTCCTGACCCGTGTGCTCGACCTGATCCTCGGCCGGGACGGGGTGGACGAGATCCTCAGCCACCCGTGGGCGCGCCTCCACATCATCACCGCCGAGGGGCGGGGGCTGGCGGCGAGCGAACGCCGGTTGCTCCTGACGACGTCGATCGCGATCGCCGCCCTCGGTAACCTCGTCAGCCGCAAATCGTTGGCGCTGCAGATGCGCCGTTTCATCTTCCACTCGGCGGGCGACGAGACACCGTTCGCGCACCTCTCGGACCTCCCCACCGTCCATCGTGCACTCACGCGCGAGAATCTCCGCCCTGCCCTGCGGGCCTCGGGGTCGATCCCGCTCCTGCTCGAGGGGGTCAAGATCCCGGGGACGCCGCGCGGAGTCCACTGGGACGGCGGCGTGCTCGACTATCATCTCGACTTGGACTTCGGCCCCGGCGACGGGATCGTGCTCTATCCGCACTTCTACGGACACGTCGTACCGGGATGGTTCGACAAGTCGCTGCGCTGGCGTCGCGCGCGCGGCGACAACTTCCGCCGAGCGCTCCTCATCGCCCCGTCCGACGACTTCGTCCGGGGCTTGCCAGGCGGAAAGATCCCCGACCGCAAGGACTTCTACGCGATGGACGACGCCACCCGGCACCGCACGTGGCAGCGTGTCGTCGACGAAAGTGCGCGACTCGGCGACGAACTCGGCGACCTGCTGGCCAGCGGTCGCGTCGCCGAGCGGATCAAGACGTGGTGAGCGGCGCCCGGATGCCTAGCGCGTGACCTTGAGGCCGGTGAGGAGTGCGATCGCGCCGAACGTGGTCTGCGCGGCGTTCAAGCCGAGCCGGAAGTCCTTGTCGCTATAGGTGTCGTAGCGGTCCGTCGGCTGGTGCCAGTTCGGGTCCCAGCCGCTGCCAACCTGTGCACCGCGCTCATTCTCGCGCAGCGAGATGGAGGGGACGAGGTCCTGGAACGGTGCGGAGTCGGTGTTGGTCATGTGCGGTCCGACGGCGGCCGGATAGTCGGTGGCGTACTTTTCGTTTGCCCCGTGGAAGAACCACGCGAGCGTCGCCGACTGCGCCGCCATTTTGGAGTTGGACTGGAACTCGACGTTGACATCGGCCTCGGGGCGCTGCTCCGGGCTGAGCGTGCCATCGGCGCGCGGCATGCCGTGGTCGAAGAGCATCATGTCGTGCTGGATCATCCCGAGCCACTTCGGTTCCGGAAACTTCCCCGAACCTGCGGGCGATTCCTTGCCCTGCAGCGCGGCGCGCTGCTCGACGTAGGCACGCGCGCCGTTGAGTCCCGTCTCCTCGTTGTTCCAGAGGGCGAAGCGGATGGACCGATCGGTCGTGACGTCGGGACTGGAGAAGACGCGCGCCAGTTCCATCACCAGCGCCGTCCCCGACCCGTCGTCGTTGGCCGCTTCACCCCAGCCGATGCCATCCATGTGCCCACCGACGATGTACATCTCTTCGGGATGCGTCGTCCCGACCTTGGTGCAGAAGACGAGCTGGCGCTGGCCGGGCTCGCTCGGCTGCGCGTTGAGCGTGCGCAGCGCGGCCTCCGGTTGGGCGAGTGAATCGGTGTTCACGCCGGTGCGCGCGCGGTTGCCGCGCAGGCGCGAGCCGCCTTGCCCGAAGCGCGGCGGGGTGGATGGACGGCTGCCCGGCGCACGGTTCGTCGCGGTGGGCGGGTTGAACTGGTAGGTCACCCGCTCGGTGTTGGTGCAGCCGTAGCTCTTGAGCTGCGCCTCGATCCAGTCCAGGGCGGCGCGGTTGCGATCGGTCCCCTGCCGGCGATCGCCGAACTTCGTGAGCCCCTTGATCGTTGCCTTGTATCGGTCGAGTTGCAGCCGCTCGACGAGGGAAGGAATCGGGTCGCTCGAGTCGGCCGGTGCGCCCTGGGCGTGGAGCGATGACGAGAGTGCAAACGCCAGTACGGTGCTCGCGGCGACGGAGGTGAAGTGGCGCATGATGAGGATCGTGGGGAAAGTCGGGAACGGAGGAGCCGCTTAGTGCTGCGGCCCGGTTTCGGGGGCGGGCATCGCCTTCACCGAACGCGCGACGAGGCCGATCCCGCCGGCCACGAGGAGGAGCATCACCAGTGTGTCGAAGAGCGACGTGGGACGGAAGTACACGCCCAGGTTGGCCACGATGCCCACGACGATGATCAACGCGCCCGCCAGGGTCAGCCCCCATCCGAGAACCGAGCGCCCGTTGAAGAAGAGCGCCCCCACCCCGATCAGCAGCGGAAAGAGCGACATACCGAAGGCATTGTAGCCGTAGACCTGCCAGCCGCCGCTCGTCACGGTTACGTGCGTAAGCAGGAGATACATCCCGGAGATCAGCATCGCCGCGCCGGCGAAAAACACGCCGAGCCCGCCGGTCGTTCCACCTGCACCTTTCATGGCGTCGTGGGAGCGGAGTGAGTTGGCCGCACACTATCGGGGGGCAACACGCAGGGCAATCGCCGACGTACTACCCTGCCAGGGAACGGGCCACGCGCGCCATCTGCTGATAGTGCCGCTCGCCGTGGCGTAGAACGATCAGCGACCCATCCCCGAAATTGAGTGAAATTCGGCGCTCCAGCGGCGAGGCGAATCGCAGCCGACGCCACTCCCGATCGGTCGCCGATTGCAGCAGCGCGTCGACCGAAGCATTCAGGCGCAGGAATTCGTCCAGGACGTCGAGTCGCGGCACGGGACCCGGTACGACGACGTTGGGAGCGCGCAGTCGCCACGTCGAGACCATCGACCACGCGAGAATGCGTCCAGCAAAGGTCGGCCGCCAGTGTCCGCGATCGCGTCCGGCGCCGGAACGGGCGAGCGCCTCCGTCATGGCCTGCAGGTAGAGCTCTCCCGCCAGGCAGAGGTGTTCGAGGACCGAGTCGACGCTCCAACCGCCGCTCGGGGGCGGCCTGTGGCGGAGCGACGACTCCATCGGTCGAACGAAGGCCTCGACGGAACGATTGAGTGATTCGAGCCCCTTGGACACGTCTGCGAGCAACGAGTCCTGCGCCGACGCCGACTCAGAAGAGCGAGCGCTTCCGGGTACCGCTGCTGTGGACTCCATCATGGCTCCGGTTGAGAGAAATCGGACCGTTGCCAGCGTCGGATGACACGTTCCGCCACCGCATCGACTGGATAGCTGTCCGGCTGAAGGGCGAAATGCTGGCACAGGCCGTCGATCTGTGCGAAGAGGGCGTGCGCGTCGCCCTCCGGGTCGGAGGAGCCGGTATCGGCGAGGTAGCGCCGCAACGACTCGAGAATTGATGCCGTCCACTCCGGCAGAGCCGGCCCCACGGCCGTCAGGACCGAGGGCTGCGTGCGGGTGGCGTAGCTGAGGCGCCAGAAATCGAGGTGTTCCTTCAGGATGGCGACGCTTCCGCGCACGAGCGCCGCCAGCCTCTCCGTGACGGGGGCAGCGTCGGCCAGCGCGAGCGATGCCCGCACGTCTGCCATGCTCTCCTCGAAGACGGCACGCAGCAGCGCCTCCTTTCCCTGGAAGTGCGAATAGAGGAGACCGGTTGCGAGGCCGGACTCGTTCGCGACGGCGCGTACCGAAGTCGCGGCGTACCCATCTCGCGCGAACAACAAGAGCGCGGCGCTTAGCAACTTGGCGCGCGTCGATGCGCGCAGCGCCTGGTTCTGGTCAGCGGATCTCGGCATGGCCTGTGAAATGAACGATCGTTCACTGAAGAAACTCATGTCTTTCCGCGCGATTCGCAATTGGTCGGTGCCTCATGAGGGCCGAAGTCGCTACCTTTCGGCATGTCAAAAGCCAAGCCTACCGCCCCGCCCCCGACCACGTTTTCGTTCATCGAGAATGAGCGCACGTACACCTGCGTCCGCGAGGGACTTCGCGGCGCGCAGGATGATCCGTGGTGGTGGTTCAGCGTGTCGAGCGACGATCGGCACCGCTATGCCCCGTTCCGGGCCGAAGCCGGTGACACAGAGGCGACGGTCCGCCCGCGAGTGGTCGCGTACTACGAGGATCTCCTTGTACGTCGCGCCGCGCCGGCCGAGCCGCGTTGGCGTGGCCGCGGTAACCAGGGGAACAAGGCCGTCGCGACGCCCGCCGCGACACCTGCCGTTGCTGCCCCCGCCGACGCTCCTACGGACGGCGAGTAGTCGGGGCGGTCACGGCGGTTGGCCGCCGGTTCTCGCGCGGTGAGGTGACGAGAGAATGAAGTATATGAGCGGCCGCGGGATATTCTCCCGCGGCCGCTCTCATCTGTCAGCACCCCCCGCGCGATCTCGGCCATCTCGGCCAGCTCGGCGATTCGACGCATACCTCCGCGTGGCAGCTTCGCCGAAACCGGTAGTCAGAGAGCGAGGGGGGCGAGAGGAAGGGCCGAGACGCCGGCCACGTCTCTGGTGACGAGGCGCCGGTGGTAGTCCAGCTGTCCGAGATGATAGGTCAGGTGCACCGCCAGGTGCAGCATGCCGCGGCGGCGTGAACAGGTCGTGGCGCCAAAAGTCATCGGATCATCCAGATGCGCCTCGTCGAACGTCCGCATCGTATGCGCGACCTCTGCCTCGGTCACATGCACGAGCGCCGCCAGGTCGGCGCGCGAGGTGCCGCGCGTCTGGAACTCGGTGTCGCGGTCCCGCACGTAGCCCGAACCGCCCACGTCCGCTCCGATGAAGTGGCGCAGGTTGCCGCACAAGTGGAGCACGAGTGTCCCACCGCTGTTGGGTGCGCCGGGCGGAAGCGCCCACACCGATGCATCATCGGGATACGAGAGCACTTCGGCGCGTAGGGTCGCGAGATCGCGGGCGAAGATGAGGGCGAAATCCTGGCGCGTCATGTCAGGGCAGTCGCTCCAGTGCGCGATCGATGCCGGCCACCTTGACGGTGATGCGGGGGGACTTCCCTGCGCCGGACGCAAACTCTACCGTGCCGGCCGTCCGCAAAAAGTCGAAGCGCGTCGTGCTCTGCGGTACCAGCTCCAACGGGACACCGCGACCAAAGGGGTCGATGAAGAGTCGCGTCCCCTGACGCGTCACCGTCGCGAGCCGGTCCTTGCCGACGCCGTAGCTCCCGACATAGCGGTCGAGCACATCCACCGAGACGCGGACCACCGCGCGACTCGCGCGCGGGCCGCGTTCGTCGGCGGGGGGATCGGCCAGCGGGCGCACCCAGAAGTTCCGGAAGCGCACCGGATGGTCGTGGTCCTGGAGGGTGAAGGGAAGGGCGTCGGCGTGCTTGACGTACGGATCGAACTGCAACCACGCGGTCGGTCCCCACAACTCCGCGTTGTCCTGCACCAGCACGCCATTGTGGAAGACGGTGAGCTTCGTGGGAGAGCGGACCGCGCCGTCGGGGCGGAAGCGGGGGCGCCGGAAGACGACGTCGTACGTCTGCCACTCTCCCGGCGCGCGCGCGGCATTCACCAGCGGCGGATGCTGTCCGTAGAGCGCGGCGGCCTGGCCGTCGGCATACGTGACGTTTTCGTACGAGTCGAGCACCTGCACCTCGTACAATCCCATGAAGTACACACCGCTGTTGCCGCGGTCCTGCCCTTCGCCGTGCCCCGGCGACGGCGTCGCCCACTCGATGTGCGCCTGGACGTCCCCGAAGGCGTGTTTCGACACGATGGGGCCGGCACCGGGCACGGTCTGCATGTAGCCATCGTGCACAACCCATTTGGCGGCCGAGCCGTCGAGCGCCGTCCATCCGTCGAGCGATTGCCCGTCGAAGAGGACGACCGCATCGCTCGGTGGCTGCCCCGGCTCACGGCCGGGGACCACCTTGCGGGGCGTGGGACGTGCGAGGTCGTGGATCTTCCACGCGTGACCGGCGTCCTGCGCAACCGACTCGCGCGGGGACAATCCCGCCAGGAGCAATCCGGCGAGGGCGGACGAGAACCGGCGACCTGTCATGGGAAGATCCGGATCAGTCGGCGAGGATGAAGGTGACCTTCAGGTTGACGCGATACTGCGTGATCTTCCCCTTCTCGCATTCCACCTTCATGCCGGAGACCCAGGCACCCTTCACGTTGCGCAGCGTCTTGTGGGCCCGCTTCACCCCGGACTCGATGGCATCGTCAAACGACTTGGGGGAGGAGGAAATGATTTCCGTGACCTTGGCGACCGACATGGCATGCTCCGGGGTTGACGGCGATTTATGCAGCATTCCCCGCCTGATGCAGGCGCGGGGGCTGTCATAAGGAACGACCGCCCGCGACATGACGCAAGCCACGGCGGCCGCCGCCCCTGCGGGCGACTGCCGTCGTGCGGTGCGGGAGTCGGGCCGGTCGCTTTCGTCTCACGGAGTCGCCACCTTCTTCACGAGTTCGTCAAGCGAGATGCGCTACTCCTTGGCCGTGGCGTCGTACGAGACCGAGTCCTTGCTCGGACAGGCGCCAGTCGTTGCGACCTTGGCCGGGGCGCTGACCTGGAACGAGGACCCCTGCGGCCGCTCCTTCGCCGACCCGATGAACGCCTGCGTGATCATGGGCTCCACGTAAATGATGCGGCCGTCGTACGATCCGTAGATGAAAGTCTGGGTGAACATGTGGTTGCTAGGCGGCGGCAGCAGCTCCGGCGAACTGGTGTCGAGCCAGTGCATGCCCATGATCGCGACGGCGGCCGCCTTGACCGGAATGTTGGCCAGCACCGAGATGGCTTCGAAGCGGCAGCGCTACTGATGACAAGGAAGACGAGCGCGGTGAGCCTGGCGGGGCGGTGCAGGGTGCGCACCAGCAGGATGCGCGGGGATCCGAAGATGGCAGGAAAGATCGAAAGCATGAAAGTGTGCCACACGAGCGAGGTGTTGAGATCGAGAAGGGCAAGTCGTTGCGACGAGATGATGTCATTCACGGATCGCCCTCGAATGGGTGGAATGACCCGTCTTTGTGCGTGGTCGTCGCTGGCTCGTGCCGCGTCGCGGCCGCTCCCTCGCGCGGACGAGTGTTCGACGTTCACTTGGTGCAGTTCCGAAGCCGACCCCGATCCTCCGGTCCGATGGACAAGCGCAAATTTCTCCGTACGCTCGGCGGCGTCACTCTCGGGGCCTGGGCGGGCCCCGCGTCGCTCTCTCGTTATGCAGCGATGCCGGCGCCGGCGCTGGCGCGTGCCGAACCGTTCTGGGACGGCATCCGCGCGCGTTTCCGGCTAACGCCCGACTACATCAACCTGGAGAACGGCTACTTCTGCCTGCAGGCGGAGGAGGTGCTCGAGGGATTCATCGCGCGCGCGCGCGAGATCAACCTCGAGGCGTCGCACTACATGCGCACGCGCCAGGTCGACGACAAACTGCACGTCCGGCAACGTCTCGCGACCATGGCCGGCTGCACCCCCGACGAGCTGATCATCACCCGCAACACGACCGAATCGCTCGACACCGTCATCGCCGGCTTTGAGTGGAAGCCCGGTGACGAGGCCGTGATGGCGGTGCAGGACTACGGTGCCATGCTCGACATGTTCAAGCTGCAGGCGCGCCGGTATGGCACCGTCAACCGGATGGTCTCGCTCCCCAACGATCCGCAGGGAGACGACGAGATCGTCGAGTTGTACGCCGCCGCGCTCACGCCGCGCACGCGCCTGCTCATGGTGAGCCACATGGTGAACGTGACCGGGCAGATCCTCCCGGTGCGCCAGATCGTGGAGATGGCACATGCGCGCGGGGTGCAGGTCATGGTGGATGGGGCACATACCTTCGCCCATCTCGACTTCCGCATCCCCGACCTGGGCGCGGACTACTACGGCACCTCGTTGCACAAGTGGCTGGGCACACCGTTAGGCGCCGGGCTCCTGTACGTGCGCCGCGATCGCATTGCCGCGCTCTGGCCCATATATGCCGACCTCGGCATGGCCGACGACGACATCCGCAAGCTGAACCACACGGGGACGCACCCCGTGCACACCGACCTCGGCATCCTGCGCGCGATCGACTTCCACGACACGATCGGCATCGCACGGAAGGAGGCGCGCCTCCGCTACCTGCAGCGCTACTGGACCGGGAAGGTCCGCGGGCGCCGCAACATCGTCGTCAACACGCCGTCCGATCCCCGGCGCGCCTGCGCCATCGCCAACGTCGGCATCGCCGGCATGGCCCCCGCCGACCTCGCGCAGGTGCTGATGGAGAAGTACCACATCTGGACGGTCGCCATCGACTTCGAGAATGTGCATGGTGTCCGCGTGACGCCACACCTGTTCACCAGCACGAGCGAGTTGGACAAGTTCGTTGGCGCCCTGCTCGAGTTGTCGTCATAACTCCTCCCGTCTCCCGTCTTCCCGTCTCCTGTCTCCCGTCTCCTGCCCCATGGCTTCCACGCGCTTCGCATTCTTCGACAATCGCATCGTCCCGATCGCTGAGGCGCAGGTCAGCGTCATGACCCACGCGCTGCACTACGGCACTTCCGTGTTTGCCGGGATGCGCGGGTACTGGAATACCGAGGAGGAAGAGCTGTTTATCTTCCGCCCGCACGACCACTTCACGCGCTTCCTCCAGTCAGGCAAGCTGCTGCGGATGGCCCTCCCCTACACCACGCAGGAGCTGACCGCGATCCTCATCTCGCTCCTGCGCGCCGAGGGATTTCGCGAGAACTGCTACATCCGCCCGCTGGCGTACGCGTCGACGCCGACCATCAGTGTCCGCGTGCACGACCTCGACTCATCGGTGACGATCTTCGCCATGCCCTTCGGCTCGTATATCGCGAACGAGGAGGGGGCGCACGTGGCCTTTTCGGCGTGGCGCCGCGTGGAGGACAACGCCATCCCCGCGCGCGGCAAGATCGGCGGGGCGTACGTGAACTCCGCGTTGAGCAGCACCGACGTGCGCCTGGCGGGCTACGACGAGGCGATCGTCCTCAACGAGGACGGACACGTTTCGGAGATGAGCTCGGCCAACTTCTTCATCGTCCGCGACGGCGTGGCGATCACGCCCCCCGTACAGTCGAACGTGCTCGAAGGGATCGTCCGGCGCTCCCTGATCCAGCTGCTGCGCGACGAGCTCGGGGTGACCGTGCTCGAGCGAAGCGTCGATCGCAGCGAGGTCTACCTCGCCGACGAGTGCTTCATGTGCGGCACCGGCGTGCAGCTGGCGGCCATCACGCGCATCGAGCACCGCGTGATCGGCACCGGCGTCATGGGAGACATCACGGGGCGGCTGCGAAAGCTCTTCTTCGACGTCGTGGCGGGTCGGGTCGAACGCTATCGGGGGTGGCTCGCGCCGGTGTACAAGGACGACGCGGGCGGGACTCCCGGGGCCTAATGGGCCCAAGGGGCCCAAGCTTCCATGGGAACGCCCGCACTCAGCGCACGCGCTTCCAGTCCAGCCATACCAGCACGGTGAAGATCGTGATCGTGACCGCGGAGATCGCACACCACGGGCAGAAGGTCTTCATGATGACGAACTCGGCGTACTTCAACCGCAGCGTGAAGAGGAACGCCGGATAGACCAGCATCGCCAGCGCGAGGGTCGGCCAGCGCGCGCCAGCCAATCGCTCGCCGGCGCCGAGGAGCGCGACGAGCAGGATGAGCGTGTAGCCGACCATCCCGATCAGGGCGACGTCGAAGCCGAGGAAGTAGCCCCACGCCGAGAGCTGCACCATTTCGCAGCCGTGGCCAACCCCGCAGCTCAGCGCCCCCATGTATCCCAGCTTCCACAAGTGGAGGTAGGTGGCCACACCGGCGTTCAGCAGCGCGAGCACCGCGATCGCCTGACGGAGGACAGGAGAGGGGAACTCTCCCGCCGTGGCGACTGCGTCGGTCAAATCGGCTGCGTCGGATTGGGCGGACATGCGGGAAGGAATATGGATGCGGTGAACGGGCGGATGCCCCGAAAACCAATTGTGGGGACCGGCAGACACCTCCCGAAAATCGCCTCCTGCCCCGCCGACTGCCACCGCGCATTTCCTCGGATGTACATCGGGCGTCCGCGTACTTTCAGATCCGAGGTCATTCGTCCGGCCCCTCTATCCGGTCAGAACGACTGACTCGGGCGGTGCTGAGCGAACAGACGCAAGCCTGGGGGGATGGAGCGCGCATCGGCGCACTGAGGCCCCGCAACACGCCATTCCGCTGCCGAGCGCGACCGGTCGCCCTACGCTGGAGACCACGGATCCAGCGAGGGCAGCCCGCCGATGGGCTCGGGAGAGAGGCGTCCACCCTGGCTCCCGCTCGCACCAGTTGCGCCGTCGCGTGCTCGGTCGCTGATCCGGCGCCAGGTGCCTAACGTGGCGCGGGGGAAGACGCTCACGAGCGACGAGTGTTGGCCGATGTTTGCCGTGCGTTGCGCGCGCTCCGATACTTCAAGGATGCAAACCGTCAACGCCGTTCCGTCGGCTGCGAGGCAGGGGCAGGGCGAGCCGCTCGCGGGACCGAGCCGTCGTTCGGTCTGGCGACGTCCGTGGCTCACCGGGCTCCTGACGGGGGCGGCGATCGCAGGGTCGGCCGCTGTCAGCCTGCTGGTGATGTCGATTGCCATTCGTCAGGTCCTGCTGGAGGACCTGCGGACCTACCTGCGGCGTACGGCAGAGTCCACGGCCGCCCTGATCGACGCCTCGTCGCACGCGCGATTCTCCGACTCAGCGCAGACGAACACACCGGAGTACGACGCGCTCGTGCGTCCGCTCCGGATCCTGGTGCGCACCAATCCCGATATCCGTTTCGCCTACAGCGGCATCGTGCGCGGCGATACGATGCACTACGTCCTCGATGGCGACACGACCTCGCAGCAGGCGATGGTGATGGAGCGCGACGTCCCGACCGACGGCGAGCGCCAGACGTCGCGCACGGGGACTACCGTGGTCGAGACCAGCCCCTCACCCACCGTGTGGGGGATCGGCATCCGCGCCTACGCCGCGCTTTCCGGCGTGACGCGCGCGCCGTACCCCTACGTCGGAATCACCATCGACGCCGAGCGATACAACGCGTGGCTGCAACGCGTCTACTCCGCGGCGTTCAAGAGCTGGCTGGCGGCCGCGATCATCGCGATCCTCGTCGGTCTTCGGACGGCGCGCGCCGAGCGGCGGCGCGAGGGGCAGGAACGCGACATTGCCGCGATGCGTGAAGCGGCGCTGGTGAGCTCCGAGCAGCGCCACGTCCTCGAGCAGCGGCTGCAATCGCGCCAGAAGATGGAAGCACTCGGCACGCTGGCCGGTGGCGTGGCCCACGACTTCAACAACCTGCTGACCATCATGCTCGGTCACGCCGAGCTGCTACGCGACGAAATGGAGCCGGGGACTGAGCTGGCCGAGTCGGCGATGGCGATTCGCACCGCTGCGACTCGGGCGCGTGAGTTGGTGCGACGCATTCTCCTGTTTGCCCGTCCCGAGGCCGAGCATCGACGTCCCGTCGATCTGGTCCCGATCATCGATGAGACCGTGCAGCTGCTGCGTTCGACGCTGCCGGCGTCGATGCAGCTACGATGGACGCCGCCGGCCGGTGCGCTCGTGACCGAGGCCGATCCGGCGCAGATGACGCAGGTCTTCATGAACCTCGCGATGAATGCGCGACAGGCACTGGCCGACGAGCGTGGCACCGTGCACCTCTCCGCCGAACCCATGACGCTCGCCCTGGACGAGGCGAGTCGGCTCGCGGTAAGCCCGGGGCGCTACATCTGTATTCGCGTCGAGGACGATGGCGCCGGGATGACCGACGCGGTGCGTCGGCGCGTCTTCGAACCGTTCTTCACGACGAAGGCGATGGAGCAGGGGACGGGGCTGGGACTCTCGGTGGTGGACGGGGTGGTCCGTGGACATGCCGGCGCGGTGGACGTCACCTCGGCTCCGGGGCTCGGCTCGATCTTCACGCTCTACCTTCCGGCGAGCGACCGCGAGGTCGACGCCGAGCCGCGAGCGTCGGACGCCACGCCTGCGGCAGCTCAGCAAGTGATTTCGCGATCCCGCCTCCTGCTGCTGGACGATGACGCGGCGGTGTTGCGGACGATGTCGCGGGTCCTGACGCGGGCCGGGTATACCGTCGACACATTCGACGATGCGGAGCGCGCGGTGCGCGCGCTCGAGGCGATCCCGCGCGAGTACAGCCTGCTCGTCACCGACCGCACGATGCCGGGAATGTCGGGGCTCGAGGTCGCGCGACGCGTGCACGAAGGGGACCCCGGTCTCCCGGTCGTGCTCCTCAGCGGGGCGATCCACGAAGGGGACCGCGAGTCCACGCACTTCGCCGGGGTGGTTGGCAAGCCGCCGGATGCGCGCGCGCTAGTTGCCGCCATTGAACGGGCGCTCACGGAGATACGACAGGGGTGAGGGGGGGCGTGCGGCGTGACCCCACAGCAGAATTACTTCGCCGACCTTCTGGCGCTCGGCGTCGTCGGCACCGGCGCCGAGCGCGAGAAGGTCGGCGAGCGCGCGCCTACGCCAGCCCCGCCAACTCCGCCAGCAGCAACAGATAGAGCAGGACGAAGAGCACCCCCTCCCAGCGCGACACGCGCCGGTCCTGCGTCAGCAGATAGAACAGGATGGCGCTCCCGATGTAGGCGGGGAGCGGGAGACGTACCAACTCTACCGGCACCTCCACGCGCCCGAACATCGCGGCAATCCCTAGCACGCCAAAGGAGTTGAAGATACACGAACCGAGGATGTTGCCCACCGCCATTTCGGCGCGACCGGCCCGCGCCGCGGTGACGCTCACCGCCAGCTCCGGGAGGGTGGTGCCGAGCGAGAGGATCGTGAGCGACGCGATCGCGGGTGAGATGCCGATGCGCGCGGCGATGACCATGAGCGCGTCGAGGGTGACGTCGGCGCTCAGGAAGATCCCCACGCCCGCTGCCAGGAGAATGATGATGTCGCGCGAGCGCACGCCCGCTTTGGGCGGCGACTCGAGCGCCGAGGTAAAGTGTGCGTCGGCTCCCACGCTGCGTCCTTCCGTCATCAGGTAGCCGACGTAGGCGATGTAGCCGGCGAAGAGCAGCGACGCTTCCACCCGGCCGACGGAGCCATCGAACATCACGAGCGCGAGCACCATCGCCGACCCGACCATGAAGTTCAGGTCGATCGCGATATACTGCTCGCCCAGCCGGATTCCGCGTCGAGAGGCGGCCGCCACGACGCCAAGGATGAACAGCAGATTGGCCGTATTCGCGCCAATCACGTTCCCGCTGACGACTTCCGAGGTGCCGCGGTGCACGGCCAGCACCGACGAGACGAGTTCGGGGAGCGACGTGCCGAGGGCGACGATGAAGACGCCCACGGTAAATGGGGAAAGCCCGAAGGCGATCCCCACATGCTCGGCGGCGCCGGTGAAGAACTTCGCGGCGCCGATGAGCACCCCCAGCGCCGCGACGAGCGCGAGGGCGACGAGCGGAGATGCGACGGCATCGAGTGCCATGCGCGCGGGCGCGCGGCGCCGTCGCGCCTTACCGGCTCGAAGTGGTGGCGGCGCGGGTCGGCGGTATCGAGTCCTCGAGCGTCTTCAGCACGTCCTGCCACTTGAACATCCCCTTCCCGAGGATCCAGTGGTCCATCCACGCCTTCTCGGCGACCGACTTGAGCAGCTGGTTGCGCGGATCGGGGATCCCGTGCGTGCTGCCCGGATAGACGAAGAGTTCCGTCGGGACACCGACCTTCCTGAGTCCCATGAACAGCTCTTCGCTCTGCGGGCGCGGCACGCGGGGATCGCCGTCGACGACGTGGATCATCGTCGGGGTCTTGGCATTCTTGATGTAGCGGATCGGCGACTGCTTCCAGTACGCCTCGAAGTCCTCGTACGGCGGCTTGCCGCCGAGGTAGTTCGCGCGCACGTCCTGCATGTCGCTCTGCGCGTACATCGAGATCCAGTTGGCCGTCCCGGCCCCGGACGACGCGGCCTTGAAGCGGGTGTTGTGCGTGATGATCCAGTTGGTCCAGTGGCCACCGGCACTCCAGCCCAGCACCCCCATCTTGTCACCGTCCACCATGCCGTCGGCGATCAGCTTGTCGACGCCGGTCATGATGTCTTCGTAGCCCTTCTTGAAGTAGTCGTTGACGATCCCCCACTTGTGGGCCTCGCCGTAGTTCGTCGAGCCGCGATAGTTGGGCTTGAGCACCATGTAGCCGTCGCCGGCGTACGCCTGCGCCCCATAGCCGCCGTTGAAGCCGAGTACGTCGGCCGACTGCGGACCGCCGTGGATGGCGACGATGAGCGGGTAACGCTTCCCCGCGACATAGCCGACGGGCTTCACCAGGATGCCGCAGGTGTTCTTCTTGTCTACCGAGGTCCAGCAGATTTCCTCTTCCTCGCCCAGCTGGAGGTTGGCGACCTGCGGGTTCGCGTCGGTGACCTGCCGCCACGTCGAGCGAGTCGCCACGTCCTCGACCTTGTCCACGACGAAGTGGATCGGCGGCGTGTGCGGGTCGGCATACTGCACGAGGATCTTTCCGCTGTCCTTGTCGCGCTGGGCATTGAGCGACGCCTTCACGCTCGTGAGCTGCTTCACCGTGTTGGCGGCGACGTCGAGCGCCATCAGCTGGTTCGTCGACCGCACGCCGTCGGTGTAGTAAATCGTCTTCGCGTCGTTGGACCACCAGCCGATCGTCACGTCACCGTCGTAGCTCCCCCCGAGCTTCTTCCAGGCGCCGCCCTTCGCCGAAATGGCGCGGGTGTACACCTTGTTGGCGCGGAAGTACTGGAAGTCGTCGGAGGCGGAGAAGGCGATCGTCTGGCCGTCAGGCGCAAAGGAGAGTTCCGACTCACCAATGTCCTTGTTGTCGGTCAGGCGCTCCATGGCACCCGACTGGAGGTCCAGCAGGTACAGGTCGCTGTGGTTGCCGCCCTCCATCGTTGTGCGGGCATAACGATCGTTCGGGAAGGCGCGCACGCCGGCCCACTTGCCATCATCGGAGAGCGAGACCCCCTCGACGGAATACGCGTCCCCCTGCGTCAGCCGCTTCTCGGCCCCCGTCGCCACGTCGAGCGCCCACAGGTGGCGGAGCGGGATGTCCTGGTTGCGGATCTTGACCGTGAACAGCTTGGCCATCCGCTCCTTGTCGGCCTTGTCCACCGAGTCCTGCGCCACGAAGTAGAGCGTCTTGCTGTCGGCGCTGAAGCGCCACCAGCCGATCGGACTCGCATGCTTGGTGAGCGGGCGCGACTTGCTGCTGTCCATCCCCGCCACCGGGAGCACCATCAGCTGCTGCTCGTCGTTCTTTCCCGCCGCGAAGGCCAGCCACTTCCCGTCCTTGGAGAAGGCGAAGCTCCCGACGCCATCCTTCGCGTCGGTGATCTTCTCCGCTTCGCCGCCGTTGGGGCGCATCATGTAGAGCTGCTGCGTGGACGCGTTCGCTGCCGCGTCGCGATTGCTCGAGAAGACGAAGAACGAGCCGTCGCGAGACCACTGCGGCGAGCTCTCGCTCTTGTCGCGGGTGAAGGTGAGCTGTCGCGTGCTCGGCAGTCCGTCGCGGGTGGAGACGACGAAGATATCGGTATAGCGCTTGGCGTCGTTCCAGTTGGGGACGGAGAGCGTGTAGAGCATCCAGGCGCCGTCCGGGCTCACCTCCGGCGACCCCGCCTGCCGCAGGAGCTGTTGGTCCATGAAGGTCATGGGTCGAGCAGCCTGCTGGGCACCGATTGCGGTACTGACGAGCAGGGCGGTGCAGATCCAACGAACGGTGCGCATGGGACCGGCTCCTTGCAGGATAAGGCGGCGGGGCGACAGCCGGGCTACGATGTACGCCGTCGCGCCCGGCGGCAACCGCCCGTAATACGGGGGGGACCGGTCGGACGCTGACAGCACGGGCGTCTGGAGGGAACGCTGGACTGTCGACGGGTATCAATCTGCAGGCACCCACGATCGGCGCGGGCGGATTTCTTCCTCCCCTTTCTGGTCCAATCGTGACGAAGTGGGGCTCGGCGCGCGGGGTCGGACTTCGGTCTGGCCCCGCGTGTCAGTCTCGGGACGGGAGACGGGGGACGGGAGACGGGGGACGGGAGTGGTCTGGTGGGGTGGGGGGGTGTAGTTTCGCGGCTTCGGTCACTTCCAGTCCGCCGTAGGTTATCCGGTCTCTGCGCTATGCATTGTTTTGGTTCCATCTCCGAGTCTCCACGGTGCGTGCGCGGTGGGATTCGTGCAGTCGCGCTCGTGACGTTCCTTTCGGCGTTCGTGTCCAGCGTCGCGCTGGCGCAGCAGGCGGTTCGCGCCGACATCCTGATCGTTGGCGGGACCGTCATCGACGGGACGGGGGCGGCGGCGCGTCAGGCGGATGTCGCGATCACGGGCGATCGCATCACCTTCGTCGGCGACGCGAGAAGTGCGCGCATCGACGCGGCGCGGCGGATCGATGCCCGCGGCCTCATCGTCGCCCCGGGATTCATCGATCCGCACACCCACACCTTCGGGGACCTGGAAAGCGATCGGGTCGAGCGCCGCGGCAACGCCCCGTACCTCATGCAGGGCGTCACGACGGTCGTGACGGGGAACGATGGTGGCGGCCCGGTCGACGTAGCCGGGCATCTCTCCAAGTGGGAGGCGCGTGGCATCGGGACCAACGGCGCCCTCTTCGTGGGCTTTGGAACGGTACGCCAAACGGTGCTCGCGATGCGATCGGACGCGCCGACTGGCAGCCAGCTGGCCACGATGCGCGAGATGGTGGCCAAGGGGATGGAGGGCGGCGCGCTCGGCTTCAGCACGGGACTGTACTACGCGCCGCAGAGCTACTCGACTACCGAGGAAGTGATCGCCCTCGCCAAGGAAGCGGCGAGCCGCGGCGGGATCTACGATTCGCACATGCGCGACGAGAGCTCGTACACCGTCGGCCTCATGGGAGCCGTGCGCGAGGTGCTGCGCATCGGGCATGAGGCGCGTCTTCCGGTGCACATCGCGCACATCAAGGCGTTAGGCGTGGACGTGTGGGGAGAGAGCGACTCGGTGATCGCCCTCGTGGACAGCGCCCGGCGCTCCGGGATGGAAGTCACCGCCGACCAATACCCCTACACTGCGAGTGGCACGAGCGTCGGCGCGTCCCTTCTCCCGCGCTGGGCTGAGGCGGGCGGGAGTGACTCGCTGCGCGCACGCATCCGGAATCCCGAGGTCCGCGACCGCCTCGTCGCCGACATGACCGACAACATGCGCCGCCGCGGCGGCGCCAAGTCCTTGCTCATCACGGGCGGCAGCGATCGCTCGCTCATCGGCAAGACGCTCGAGGAGATCGCCAGATCACGCGACGCCGACCCGATCCTGACGGCGATCGAGATCATCATGGCCGGTGGCGCCGGCGTCGCCTCGTTCAACATGAACGAGGCGGACATTGCGAACTTCATGCGACAGTCGTGGGTCATGACCGGCTCCGACGGTTCCGACGGCCATCCCCGCAAGTACGGCACGTATCCTCGCAAGCTGCACGAATACGTGTTAGGCAAGCACGTGATCACTCTCGAGCAGATGGTCCAGCGCTCGAGCCACGACGTGGCGACGGCATTCCACATGGGTCAGCGCGGGACGTTGGCCCCGGGCTGGTTCGCCGACGTGATCGTGATGGATACGGCGAAGGTCGTCGAGCGTTCGACGTACGAAGAGCCGCAGCGGCTGGCGGAGGGGATGCAGTACGTCATCGTGAACGGTCGCCTGGCCGTGAGCGAGGGAAAGGTCACCGGGATCCTGGCCGGACGCGGGGTGCGACGGGTCACGCCGTGACGCGTCGATGCGCCATGCGGGTCCGGTGGCTGCCGATGCTATTCACCGTCCTCGCGTTAGGCGCACGCCCCGCCGCGGCGCAGGTGCCGATTCTGTACGCGCTTTCCTCTCAGCAGAACCCGCCGGGGTTGCACTGGCGGCGCATCGACACCCCGCACTTCACCGTCATCTTTCCCGCCGACCTCGGGAGCGAGGCGCAACGGGCCGCTTCGCTGCTCGAGCGCGCCTACGACCCGCTCACCAAGACACTCGCGGCGAAGCCCGAGCGAATCCCCGTCGTCCTGACGAACCGGTCGATGGTGTCCAACGCCTATGTCGGATGGGGGCCGCGACGCTCGCAGTGGTACGCGCTCCCGCCGACCTCGGTGGACGTGATGGGGCCGGTCGAGTGGTACTCGCTCCTGGCCGTGCATGAGGGACGACACATCGTGCAGGAACGGGCGATGCGTACCGGCATCATCGGCGTGCTGGCGCGACTCTTTGGCGACAACACGACCTCGTTCCTCGCCGGCGCGCTGTACTTCCCGTCGTGGTTCTGGGAAGGCGACGCCGTGGGGACCGAGACGGCGCTCACCGCCGATGGGCGCGGGCGACAGCCCAACTTCACCCAGCGCATTCGCGCCCTCACCCTCGCCGGCGAACCGTACCCGTATTATCCCGCATGGGAGGGCTCGTACCGCACCTACTATCCGGATTGGTACGAGTTGGGCTACGTCATCACGACGCACGTGAAGCGGACGTACGGCGACTCGGCCTGGCGTCGGGTGATTGTCCGCGCCGCCCGCAATCCGGTCGCCCCCGAAGCATTGAGCAAGGCGCTCAAGCACGAGACCGGACGCACGCTGCTTGAGCTGCATCGCGACGCGCTGGTTGCGCTGGGCGCGATCTGGCGCGCGCAACTCGATGCCGTGACCGAAACGCCGGCCACCGTCCAGTCACTCGCCTCGGCCGACTACCACGAGTTCACGCTGCCGCAGTATGCGGCCGACGGGAGCCTGATCGCACTCTACTCCGACCTGGACCACACCCCGCGACTCGTGCGCGTACGTGACGGGAACGTCGAGGTGCTGCACGCCGGCATTGGTCTGTACGGCGAGATGCCGTTCCACGTCCAGGGGAAGACGGTGGTCTGGAGCGAGTACGTGGTCTCGCCCCGCTGGGGCGAGGAAAACTTCCTGGTGATCAAGACACTCGACCTCGACAGCCGCCGCGTGCGCCAGCTGACGACGCGCTCCCGCTACGTCGCCCCGGTACTTTCCCCGGATGGAAAGCGGATCGCCGCCGTGGAGTTCTCGCGGCAGCGCGTCGCGAGCCTGGTCGTGCTCGACGCCGAGAACGGGACAGTGCTCCAGCGGCTGCCTAACGCCTCCGGACATTTCCTGCTGACGCCGACCTGGACCCCGGACGGATCGGCACTCGACGTCGTCGCCATCGACGGCTCGCGCGGGAACGCGTTGGTGCGCGTCTCACTCCAGGGTGGATCACCGGACACGCTCATCGCCTTCACGCACGATGCGATTTCGCGCCCGGTCGAGCGCGACGGACGAATCTTCTTCGGCAGTCCGCGCTCAGGGCTCGATAACATCTACGCCCTCGACCTGGCCACGCGGGCGCTGTATCAGGTGTCGTCCCGCCGGCTGGGAGCGGCGTGGCCGAGCCTTTCGCCGACCGGGGATTCGGTCGCCTTCAGCGACTACGGTATTCACGGCTACGACATCGCCACGATGGCGCTCGATCCGGCGGCCCTTCGCGCAGTTGCTTCCGACGCCCCTCCGCGTGCGAGCTTCGCCGACCCACTGGTGGCGCAGGAACAGGGGGGCAGCATTCTCGACTCGCTCGTGACGACCCCGTGGGAATCCCGCCCGTTCACTGGGTGGTCGCGCCTGTTCGACTTCCATTCGCTCGCGCTCTCTCCGACGACCGACGGCGTGAACACGGGTCTCGTCCTCTATTCGCGCAACGTGCTCAACACCGTCGGCGTCGTGGCCGGCCCGACCTACAACTTCGACGAGGGGACGATCTCCTTCGACGCGGGGGCGAGCTATGCCGGCCTTCCCGTGATCGTCGATGCCTCGGTACGAGTCGGCGAACGCGCCTCCACCTACACGGATTCAGCGGGGGCGATCCAGTCCTACCGCTGGGGAGAGCGTTCGGTCGCCACCTCGCTCCGGCTCCCGCTCACCCGCCTGCGCGGGCAGACGCGTCAGTCGCTCACGAGCAGCGTGACCCTCGGTCGAACGCATATCAGCGATCAGCCGGTCGCCTTTCGCTACGAGAACAACAACGGCGACTTCTCGACAATGACTTACGTCGTGTCGGCATCGCAGGTTCGGGCGTCGGCGTATCGCGACCTGTACCCGGTCGGCGCGGTGGTGACCGGCATCCATCGCGACACCCCCTTCGGCAGCGACTACAGCTCGCGGCAGACCACCGTCCTCGGCGCGGCCTACCTGCCAGGGCTCCGCCCGCACCACGCCCTGGTACTCGACGTCGCCCGCCAGGAGCAACGGCCCGGGAACTATCGCTTCTCGTCGTACGTCCTCTTTCCGCGCGGCTATGACTCCCGCTTCCACGAGTCGCTGCTGCGGGCGGGTGCAACGTACCACTTCCCACTGCTGTATCCCGACCTCGCCCTTGGCAACTGGCTCTACTTCCGCCGGGTGCAAGGCAACGTCTTCGGCGACGTCGGTCGCGGGGAAGCGCACGACGGCACGTTGCGGCGGGACTATCGATCGGCGGGGGGCGCGGTCACGGTCGACGTCTCGCCCTTCGGCCTGCGCGCGACGATACGCACCGGGGTGCGCATGAGCCGCACGCTGACGGGGACGGGGCGCACGGTGTGGCAGGCGATCGTCGAACTGCCGTAGTAACAGAGAAGACGGGAAGACGGGAAGACGAGGGCTACACGGCGAAGAGCTTCCACACGGTGCGGGAGCGGAAGGGCGATTCGGGGCGGAGGATCGTGCAGGGGAACTGCGGGTGGTTTGGTGAGTCGGGGAAGTGCTGGGTCTCGAGGCAGACGCCGGCGTTGGGACCGTAGACGCGCCCGGCGCGCCCGATCAGGCCCGGCTTCAGCTGGCTGCCGGAATACAGCTGCATCCCCGGCTCCGACGTGAGCACCTCCAGCACGCGCCCGCTCACCGGGTCGTGCAGCCGCGCGGCTGGGGAGAGCGTCCCGCGGCGCTGGGCAGGACGCAATACGTAGTTGTGGTCGTAGCCGTCGCCAAAGCGCAGTTGTGCATCGGGGGCTCCGATGCGCGCACCGATCGCCGTGGCGACGCGAAAATCGAAGGGGGTTCCGTCCACGGGCGACAGCTCGCCGGTCGGGATGAGCGTCCTGTCCACCGGCGTGAACCGGTCGGCGTGCACGATGAGGTCGTGGCCGAGGATGTCCGCGCGAGCGGATCCCGCGAGATTCCAATAGCTGTGCTGCGTGGGGTTGAACGGGGTGGCGCGTGTCGTCGTCGCCTGGTAATCGATGGTCACCGTGTCATCGTCGCCGAGCAGGTAGCGCACCGAGAATCGCACCTCGCCGGGGTAGCCTTCGTCGCCGTCCGGGCTGGTGAGCGAGAAGCGCACACCGACGTTGCCGGCCTGTGTCACGGCGCGCGCCGCGTACAGATGCTTGTCAAAGCCCACGACCCCGCCGTGCAGATGGTTCGGCGCAAGGTTGGTCGCCAGCTGGTATTCCGTGCCGTCGAGCGTGAAATGCCCACCGGCGATGCGATTGCCGTAGCGCCCCACCACCGTCCCGAAGTAGGGCGACCGCGTCAGGTACCCGTCGACGTCGTCCATCCCGAGGACGACGTTGTCGAGCACGCCCGTCCGGTCGGCCACCTGCAACGCGGTGATTGTGGCGCCTAACGTGATGGCAGTGAGCCGCGTTCCCGCGCGGTTCGTGAGGTCGTACGCATACACCGCCCGGCGGTCGGGCGTCGTCCCCCAGAAGCGGCGCGAGACCGCGGCGACAGAATTCGATGGCAAGCGTGAGGAAGCAGAAGGACGTGGACGGCCGCAAACCGACGGGAACTTCGGAAGCACTGCGCAGCGCGCACTCCCGCTCGCGACCGCGCCCAACCCCTGATGGTACGCACCCACCCTCCAACCCGGTATCCTTCACCTCCCGTCCCTCGTCCCCCGCCACCCGTCCGGTTACATGCCCATCGTCCGCCCCGCGTCGCACTACACCAAGGCCTACTTCGACAAGTGGTACCGGCATCCGCGCCATCGTGTCAAGTCGCCGACCGACATCGAACGACAGTTGCGATTTGTGGTAGCGGCGACCGAGTACCTGTTCGAGCGCCCGGTGCGCAAGGTGCTGGACGTCGGAGCAGGGGAGGGGAACTGGTCGGTCGCCCTGAAGAAGATCCGCCCCGGCGCCTCCTACTATGGCGTCGACGCCAGTGAATACGCCGTGCAGCGCTACGGGCGCAAGCGCAACATCCGCTTGGGAAGCTTCGCCACCCTCGGCGAACTCTCCCTGCCCGACGACTTCGACCTCGTCCTGTGCTGCGGCGTCCTCAACTACGTTGCCCCGCGCGAGCTGCGCAGCGGTCTTCAGGTCCTGGCGTCGCTCTGCCCCGGCGTCGGCTACTTCGAGGTCTTCACCAGCGCCGACGACGCGGTGGGCGACTTCACGCGGGATGAGGCGCGCGCTCCCGCCTGGTGGCGCGCCTTCTTTCGCCGCGTCGGCTGGAGCGCGATGGGGATGCACCTGTATCTCCCCACTCCCATCGAGGGCGTCGGCGCCGCCCTCGAGCGTGCGCGGTAGCGCGAGCGCCTAACGCGGTATCCGGACCACGTAGTCCTCCGGCGGGGTCTCGCCCCGCAGGTGACGCGCGAAGTAGTCCCACGACGGCTGGATGACATACGGCGCCCCGGCGTAGCCGTGGTTGCGGTTGGGATATGCGAAGACGTCGAACTTCTTGTTCGCCCGGATGAGCGCGTCGATCACCGCCAGCGTCATGTTGGGGTGGACGTTGTCGTCGAGCGTTCCGTAGGTGAGGAGCAACTTCCCCTTCAGGTTCGCGGCGAGGTTCTGGTTGGCCTGTGAGTCGTAGTTGCTCCCGCCGGCGACGTTCTACTCCACGAGCCCGTGGTACTTCTCCCCCCACGGGAAGTGATAGCCGCGCTGGTCGTGGTTGCCCGCCCCCGAAACCGCAACCTTGAAGAAATCCGAATACCGCAGGATCGCGTCGGTCCCCGAAAAGCCGCCCCCGGAATGGCCGTAGATCCCCACCCGGTCCAGCTCCATCTGCCGGTAGCGCACGGCGAGTGCCTTCATCGCCGAGATGTGGTCGGGAATCCCGTTGTCCGCCATGTCCGCGTAGTAGCCGTCGTGGAACGCCTTCGAACGGAGCGGTGAGCCTAACGCATCCACGGTGAAGACGATGAAACCAGGCTCGGCGAGTGACTGTCCGTTGCCAGGTGCGCTGGCGACGAAGCTCCGCGAGGCGACGGCGCCGATCTGCGGGCCCGGGTAGATGTAGTCCACGACAGGGTACCGCTGCGTGGAATCGAAATGGGTCGGGAAGTAGAGATAGCCGTACACGTCGGTCACGCCGTCCCGCCTCTTCGCGCTGAAGGGAACGGGCGGCCTCCACCCCTCGGCGAGGAGTCCCGAGATGTCGCCCTTCTCGATAGTCTGCAGCACACGACCGTCGGCGGCGCGCACGACCCCGACCGGCGCGACGTCACGTTGGGAATAGAGTTCGACGAAAAAGCGCCCCGACGGGGTCGCCCACGCCGTGTGGTCCGCGTTCTCGGACGAGAGGCGCGCGAGCCCGCTGCCATCGAGCCCGACCCTGTACAGCGACTTGCAGTACGGATCGAGCGCCGTCTCTCGCCCTACGGCGGTGAAGTAGGCGGTGCCTAGCGTCTCGTCCACGGAGAGGAGGTCGTGGATCAGCCAGGGCCCGCTGGTCACCTGCGTGATGGCCCGGCCGGTCGAAGCATCGATGCGGTAGAGATGCCCCCAGCCGTCGCGCTCCGACCACCACAGCAACTCCTTGCCGTTCTGGAGCACGCGCCAGTTTGGGGGGCCGTTGAACTGGTTCAGTTCGCGATACGTCCTCCCCGACTCGGTGAACACCAGGCGCGCCTTCCCACTCGTCGTACAGGGAGTAGGTCTTGAAGTCGCGACTGCGCGCCGTCACGAAGGGCGCGCGGCCGTCGCGTGTCCACTGCACGTCGTTGAACGATGAGTCAGCAGACGTGAAGAAGCCAGGAATCGGGGCGATGTCGATCTTCGTCCCGCGCTTGCTCTCGACGTCGAAGACATACGGCTCCCAGGTCGGAACCACCGAGTCGCCGGGGAGCGCATAGTGATACGTGTGCAGCGTCAGGCGACCAGCGCACGACCGGCCACACCTTCCGCTTCGAGCGGCGGTTGGTGACCTCCTGGCAGCAGCCTTCGGGGACGACGCCGTAGCCCCAGTTGGCTTCGCCATCGGTGGAGAGCTGCGACTCCTCACCGGTGGCGACGGCGCGTAGCCAGCGGTTCTCGTTGCGCGAGAAAGCGGCCCACCTGCCGTCCGGGGAGAGAATCTCGTCCTCGGCACGTCCGGCGAGCTTCTCCGGGCCCGTGCAGCGGTAGGCGGCGATGTCGCAGGTGTAACGCGCCGAATCCGAGAGCTGCAGCTGGATCGCCTTCCCCTCACGCACGAAGTCGAAGCCGGTGAACGGGAGCTTCTCGGCAGCGAACGCCGTATCGGCGGCGACCGACAACGCGGCCGCGAGTCGCGCGTGATCGAAAGCGGGGCTGCGCGTCCCGCGCATAGGATCGACGACGATGAATTCGCCCCCTAACCCGCGTGAGCCGCGGAAGCAGAATCGGTCGCCGTCGAGCCAGTGCGGCTCCAGTTGGTTCCCGGAGACGAGCGCCTGCACGTTCCACGGGAGGAACGCCTCGGCGCGGGCGTATCGCGAGGCGGGCGCCTGCGCGTGAGCACTCTGCGCGGCGAGAGAGGGGCCGCGGAGGACAAGCGCCACGACGACGAAAGCTTCGACGACGAGGGCGCTGGGGAAGGTGGTGCGCACGGGCAAGCTCCTGTGAGAACGCAGGAAGAACGGGCAATGCGACAGTTCGGCAAGGCGTGCGGACGTAGTGCCCAGCATTGCGCGGAAGGTTGCGCACGCATGGCGAATTGTGCCTCTTCGTCTGCACGACATCTCCGACGTCATCGGGCTCGCTCTCGTTGCCCGCCCCCGGAGCGTCAGATTCATTCGAGCCCACCCCCCCATGCGTCGTTTCGCCCCGCTCCTCCTGGCCGCCGCCGGATTCATTTTTCTAACGCCGGCTGCTGCCGTCGCGCAAGAGCAGGGACACGCGCCCCCGGTGACGCGCGCCGCCGCGACCGACTTGATCCGGCGAGTGCAACGCATCGCGACGCCGGAGGGGATCGATACCCTCTTTCCGATCACGGTGGGCGATAACCGGCAGTGGGTCTCGATTCGCGGACTCAATCGCGCCAACCCGGTCCTCGTCTTCATCCACGGCGGCCCCGCGTCGCCCACGATGCCCAACGCGTGGGGATTCCAGAAGGGATGGGAGGACTTCTTCACCGTCGTGCAATGGGACCAGCGCGGCTCCGGCAAGAGCTTCGCCGAGATCGACACCGCGCGCGCGGCGGCCGTATGGACGGTCGATGACATCGTCAACGATGCCGTCGTCGTCATCGACTCGGTACGCCACTTGTTAGGCAAGCGTAAGGTCGTGGTCCTCGGCCACAGCTGGGGGAGTATTGTGGGGATGACGCTGGCGGCACGTCGCCCCGACCTGCTGCACGCATACGTCGGTGTCGGGCAGGTCATGGCGTGGAGCCAGGAGAAGTACCTCTACGATCGCGTGATGGAGCTGTCGCAGCTGCATCATCTCGACAGCGCGATCGCCGACCTGCAACGCATCGCCCCGTATCCGCGCCCCGACGGCAAGACGTCGATGGAACACGTGCAGGTCGTGCGACATTGGGCCAATCGGTTCCACGGCGGGTGGTATGGACAGCCCTCGCTCGAGATCGTCGGCGAGATGACTGCCGTGTCGCCCGCCTACACGGACGACGACCTCGCTCGCGAAGGGGCCGGGGCAAATTTCGCGAGCCCCAGACTATTCGGCGCGCTGTTCACCGTCGACCTGCGCCAGTACCAACGATTCGCGGTGCCGATCATCGTCCTGCAGGGGAGGTATGACCTCTACACGCCGTATGCGATCGCGCGCGGTTGGGTCGCGACGCTGCACGCCCCGACGAAGAGGTTCGTCACCTTCGAGCGGAGCGCACACTATCCGATGCTGGAGGAGCCGGGCCGCTTCCTGATGACGCTCGTCCGCGAGGTGCTGCCGCTCACGCACGAAGCGGCAACGTTCGGGCTGGGCCCCGATGCCCCGAAGTGATACGAGGCGGTCGGCGCTCAGCACGTGTGAGTTGGCCTCGCTCGAAGTAGAGCGTCGACGACCAATCGGGATGAGGAGCGGCGACGACGCCCTCCACGCCTTGACAGCTCTAGGATCGTCCCGTACCATGGCAGTAGACCAATCGGTCTAATTGTATCGGTCTCGAGTGATAGGAGCGGCAAGCATGCGAGTAGCCAAAGACGACGTCGACGTCCGGATGGAAATTCCAGGCGCGGTGATCCGACAGCGCACGGGCTTCGGAGATGCCAGCGGATTCACGAACATCAGTGGGGAGTTCTTCACCCTCGCGGCCGGAGTCGACACCACGCCACTCTTCCAAGGACTCGACGGGGACCTGTGCCAGTGCCCGCACTGGGGATTCGTCCTGCGCGGTCGCCTCACCACGACGGACGCGAGCGGCGTACAGGAAACCGTGAACACCGACGACCTGTTCTACTGGCCGCCGGGACATAACGTGAAGGTTGACGCCGACAGCGAGATCATCATGTTCAGCCCGCAGCATGAGCACAGCCACGTCATCGATCACATGATCGAGAAGGTGAAAGGCTGAGGTACCCCGGACGGTGCCGCGCTGCGCTCCTCGGCAGCCGACACGCCACTCAGAATGCCCACCACCGATTCCGTCCATCCCACCAAGCAGCGCCTGATCGACGTCGGCATGCCGATGCTGCTGCAGCACGGCTACCACGACCTCGGTATGCAGGCGCTGCTGCAAGCGGCGAGCATCCCGAAGGGCTCCTTCTATCATCACTTTGAGGACAAGGAGGATTTCGCCCTTCAAGTGATCGATGCCTATATGCGGCAGGTGCACCTCGCCCTCGACGCTTCGCTCGCCGACCCGGGCCGAGCGCCGCTCGATCGGGTGCGCAACTTCTTCGAGTTAGTGCGGGAGTCGTATCGGCAGGAGGGATACATGGGTTGCCTGCTCGGGGGACTCGGCCAGGAGCTGTCGGGAGTTAGTGAGGTCTTCCGACAGAAGGTCGAACGTTGTTTCAGCGAAATTGCCGCACGACTCGCTGGTTGCCTCGAGGAGGCCAGGGATTGCGGGGATATTCCCGCCGACTCCGACCCCGCGCGCATGGCCGGGCTGCTCGTCGATTGCTGGGAAGGAGCAGCGCTCCGTAGTCGATTGGTCGGCAATGCCGAACCGTTGAGTGCGATGCTCGACTTCTACTTTCGATCTGCGGCACGGTAGAGGAGCGCCTGCGCGCGTGCGGCCGGATAGCGCGGCCTCATCCGCGCCCCAGCGCGCTCGCATGGTGCGCAGCGGTTGGCAGCCCATCAGAGATCCGACATCACCGATGGGGGAAAGGCCGCCCGGAGGGCATTGAGCACCGCCACGACGTCGATGGCTTCCTGCATGAGCGCGCCAGCCACCGGGCTCAGATGCCCCGTCGCGGCGAACAACATCCCCCCCACGCTGAGCGCCATGCCGCCGACAGCGCTCTGCAACGCAACACGGCGCATCCGTTTGCTGATGTGCATGAACTCGTCGACGCGCTCCAGCGAATTCTCCATCACCACGACCGACGCAGCTTCCGCCGTCACGTCGCTGTTCTGTCCGAGCGCCATCCCGACCGTGGCCGCCATCATGGCCGGCGCATCGTTTATGCCGTCGCCCACGTACAGCGTCCTCGCCTTACGCGTCTCCTCGCGCACGATGGCCAACTTCTGCTCGGGACTCTGCTCGGCGTATACCTCGGAGATCCCCACCTGGTCAGCGAGGTAGCGCACTTCCGACGCGCGATCCCCGGAGATGATCATGATCTTCTGAAACTGGTGCCGGGGCCCGAGGTGCTGAATGAACGAGCGCCCTTCGGCCCTCGGCGCATCGCGGAACTGGTACATCGCGGCATATCGGCCGTCGATCACTACGACGCACTCCAGACCACCGCCGACGGGTGGAAGCTTCTCCGCCCCGATCACCGGCGGCGTCCCTAGGCGGCCGCGGCTCGTGACCATCACCTGGTGTCCGGACAGCGTGCCCCGCAATCCCTGCCCGGGTGGCTCGGCAACTTCCGTTGCCTGCGCAAGG
This sequence comes from Gemmatimonadota bacterium, assembly GCA_040007995.1. Classification (GTDB taxonomy): domain Bacteria; phylum Gemmatimonadota; class Gemmatimonadetes; order Gemmatimonadales; family Gemmatimonadaceae; genus SCN-70-22. The sequence goes on from JBDTUA010000015.1 coordinate 29,686, forward strand.
AGAAGCTTTTCCTTGTTAGCCGCTGCGAGTACGGCGCCAGCCAACGGGTGCTTCGAATATCGTTCGAGACCCGCCGCGAGCGCGAGCACCTCCTGAGGGGCGAAGCCCGGCGCCACGAACTGCTCGGTCAGCGTCGGCTCCCCGTACGTCAGCGTACCGGTCTTGTCGAAGATCGCCGTGCGGCAGGACGTGACCTGTTCGAGTACCGCGGGGTTCTTGATGATGATCGAGCGTCGCGCCGCCAGCGAGATTGAGCCGATGATCGCCACGGGAATGGCGATCAACAGTGGACACGGCGTTGCGATTACGAGCACGGCGAGGAACCGGACCGGATCGCCGCTCGCGATCCACGCCAGGATGGCGATCGCCACCGCAACCGGCGTGTACATCGCTCCCAGCTGGTCGCCGAGCCGGCGAAGTCGCGGGCGGTTCTCCTCCGACTCGCGCATCACCGCCATGATCTTGCTGTAGCGCGAATCCACCGCACGACGCGTAGCAACGATCGTAAATGCAGACTCTCCATTCACGGCGCCCGAAATGACCGAGGTGCCGGGAGCCTTGTGCACCTCAAATGGTTCGCCGGTGAGATACGCCTCGTTCATCACACCGTCGCCCTCGGTCACCGTGCCGTCCACCGGGCAGATGTCGTGCGGATATAGCACGAGCGTGTCGCCGACCTGCACGTCGTTCAGTCCGACATCCTCGATTGTTGCACCGTGTTTGCGATGTGCCACCGACGGCAGGCGCTTGGCAAGCGCTCGCAGCACGGACGAGGCGCTGTGCAGCGCATAGGACTCGAGGGCCGCTCCGCCGGCGAGCATCAGCACGACGATGGAGCCGGCGAGGTACTCGCCGAGCAGGACCGCCGTAACGATCGAGATTCCTGCGAGTAGATCCGAGCCGAATTCTCCCTTGAATAGCTTGCCCGCGAGATCGGTCACGAGCGGTATCCCGCCCACGATGAGCGTCAGCCACAGCGGAAGGGATTGGATATTCGGCGCGGCATGGACCGCGAATCTCAACACGACATGCGCCGCAATCGCCGCAACGGCGATCACGGCAATGATCGAAGTCCGCAGCCGCCAGAGCGTTGCTAGCGGAGCGCGGGGCGGTCGGGGCGTTTCAGTTCGCTCCACGTCTCATGCGCTGCTCGCGTGGCCTTCGCTCGGAGGGAAGCGCTCCTCGCGTGGGCGTCGCGTCGGTATTACGAAGGGGTGCATCAAACGACCACGCTCCGGGATCCTGAAGGTAGGTGAGATCGACGACCAGAAAGTACCGCGTGGCCCCACCATATAGGAGACTCGGGAGCGCGATCGGGTGAATGCCAGCAAACCGCCGCGAATCCTGCGTCGTGGGGGCCTCTTGAGACTTCGGGTGATCGGACGACCTGGCCATTGTTTGTTGGGCGTTCTACTCCAACTCAGGTTAGCTGATGGGTCGTGCTCCCGCGGCGACTTCCGCCACGGCGATGGCGTCGATCGAGAACAGCAGGCCGCGTGGCAATTGAACCAACGGGGTGGATCGCACCGGCGGCGCGACGGGGAAGAACTCTTCGAAGAGTGCATTGAGCGTCCCGAAGCCGTCCGGGTCGGCGAGGAAACACGTCACCTTGATGACCCGCGCGAGGCTGCTACCCGCATCCTCGAGCACGGCACTCAAATTCACGAACGTTGGCCGGGCCTGGATCTCGAAGGTGTCGTCGGCAACGGCCCCAGTGCTGGGATCGAGCCCCGGTTGCCCGGCCGTGTAGACGAGATCACCGACGCGGACCGCCTGCGAGTACGGTCCCACACGCGGCACTCGCGGACTCTCGATGACTTCGGAAGGTCGGGCCACGTGGGATGCTCCATTGGGATGGCAACCGCCCGTCGTCATCCCGGCGGTCGGCCTGCTAGAAGTGAAAGACACGGCGTGATCGCGCGCTCGATCGCCCGCCACAGAACAGAATACTACGGCCGTTACGCCGTTCGGCGACACGCCGATTTCCCCGGAACGCGTGCCGCAGGAACGACGGCCGGATCCAGTAGCCGAATTCTGATTCCCCGTATTCTCCACGGAGTTTCGCCCCGCCGGGAATGCCATCCTGTCCTTCGCGAGTTCCGACGCAGTCGCGTCGTGACGCGCTTCCACGCGAAGCATCCTCTTCCGAAAGGTGAACGATGAACACCCGTTGCAACGCCCTCGCCGTTCGTCTCGAGGACGGTGCCCTCGCTCTTGCCACCCTCGCGAGCGGCCTGACCGATGCCCAGTGGCAGATGCGTCTCCCGAAGGACGGCCGAAAAGTCGGCGTCGTCGTGCATCACGTCGCCAACGTGTACCCGCTCGAAATCCAGATCGCCCAAGCACTTGCCGCCGGGAAGCCGGTGGCCGGCGTGACCTGGGATGATGTCCACGCGCGCAACGCCCGTCACGCCGCGGAGCACGACGGAGTCACCAAGGCAGAAGCGCTCGACCTCTTGCGGGGCAACGCCGTGGAAGCAGCCGCGGCAATCCGTGCGCTCAGCGACGAGCAGCTCAATCTCGCCGCCGCGGTCTCGCTCAATGACGATGCCCCACTGACCTGCCAGTTCGTGCTCGAGGACCATGCGGTTCGCCACAGTTTTCACCATCTCGTCGGGATTCGCGCGGCGATTGCCCGATGATTCCAACCGAACCGGATCTGCTGCGGCTCATGGCGGTGATGGCGCATCCCGACGACGAATCGTTCGGCGTCGGGGGTACGCTGGCAACGTACGCGACGCACGGCATAGAGACCTACGTGCTCACGGCCACGCGCGGCGAGCATGGGCGCTTCTTCACCAACGAGAATCGTCCAAGCAACGCTGAGGTTGGTCGTGTCCGCGAGGCGGAGCTTCGCGCCGCGGCGCGGGTGCTCGGTGTGCGCGAGGTCGAAGTGTTGGACTACGTGGACGGAAAACTCGACCAGGCCGATCCGAACGAAGCGGTCAGTCGAATCGTCGCGCAGCTCCGGCGGTGGCGCCCGCAGGTGGTGATCACCTTCGACCCTTTCGGAGCGTACGGACATCCCGACCACGTGGCCATCTCGCAACTCACCACCGCGGCCGTATGTGCTGCGAATTGCGCTGCCCTCCCTGGTGAGGAAGAATCGCACCGCGTCTCGAAGCTCTACTACTTCGCCATGACCGCGCGCCACTGGGCATCGCACCAGCGGAGCTTCAAACGCCTCACCAGCACCGTCGACGGCGTGGAACGCCAGGCGCAGGCGTGGCCGGAGTGGGCCGTCTCGGCGGAGATCGACACCCACCGTCAGTGGGAAAGAGTGAAACGCGCCGTCGAGTGCCATCGGAGCCAACTGGTCCAGTATGCGCGGCTCGACGAGTTGACGCAGGAGCAGCAGGAAGTCCTCTGGGGCTCGGCGACGTTCTACCGGGTCTTCAGTCACGCGAACGGCGGACGCGCGCGGGAAGTGGATCTGTTCGCCGGGTTGCGCTGACCTGCACGCGCCCCCCCCATGACACACGTCACACAAACACACCACAACACACCACACCACAACACAACACACCACAACACACCACAACACACCACCACACATCTCTATCATCGGACATCCATATCATCACCGCTCTCACG
>JBDTUA010000016.1:0-32751 GCA_040007995.1 Gemmatimonadota bacterium
GGAGATCGTCTGTGGCGTGATGCGGAGCTTTCCGGCGAAGGAGAGGATGGCAAGCGGCGCACTGGCGCGCCCGGTGTCGGCGGAGGCGTCCAGCTCGAGCCAGACCTGCAGGACCTGCGGCACCGCCGTCTGGAGCGAGGGCTCCAATGATCGCGAGAGCGTGAACTGCAATCCGCCCTGCAGTAGCTGCATTGCCTGGCCCGCGTTCACGGGTTGGTCGTGCGGCCACGAGATGCGGCGCACGACTCCCCAGTCCTCGTCCAGTCCCGCGCCGTCGGCGCCGGCGGGACCGGCAGGTCCCACGCTCCCCGGCGTCCCCGGAGCTCCTTGAACGCCCGGCGCTCCAACGGGCCCCGGCGGCCCGCTCGCGCCCGACAGCCCCGCGGGACCTTGGGGACCTTGGGGACCTTGGGGACCTTGGGGACCTTGGGGACCTTGTGTACCACTCGCTCCGGGTTGACCGGCCGGGCCGGCAGCGCCATCAGCTCCCGCACTCCCGCTCGCCCCCGACGGACCGGCGGGACCCGCCGCGCCCGGAGGGCCGATCGGTCCCGGCGGCCCTGCAGGACCGGCTTCGCCCTCCGGACCCGGCACCCCGTCGGTTCCGTCCACCCCGTCGATCCCGTCCACCCCGTCCGCCCCGGGAGGCCCGGACGGCCCCGCAACACCTTCGGGTCCTGGAGGTCCTGGAGGTCCTGCGACGCCTGGCGGACCTGCGGGACCTTGTGCCCCGTCTGCCCCATCTGATCCCGTTGCATCCGTCGACCCCTCGGGCCCAGGAGGACCAACAGGACCAACAGGACCAACAGGACCAACAGGACCAACAGGGCCAGCGGGACCGGCGCCCCCCCCGCCCTCACCCGCGAGCAGCACGCCGTCGAAACGCCAGCGCCCATCGTCGCCCTGCACGTACGTCCCGGTGTGCGCATGCGTCCCCGCGGCGACGTATCGCACGTCCGCCTGCGAGACCGAGAGTTCCCCTCCGGCACTCGTGACTGTACCGAGGACGATCGCCTCCGCATCGTCGAGCGGCGCCGCCGCATCGAGCAGTTCGGCGCGCGTGCCTAACGTGAGGACCGTCGGGAGGCCGTTGAAGCGCAGCCCCTCCAGGTCGCCGTGCTCCGCGCGCAGCACGAGCGCCAGCACCGTCCCGTCTGTCCCGTCGGGGACGGGGAGCTGGCGCGGCGTCTCGACCGCCAGACGCACCCCGCCGCGCGAGAAGGCCACGCCCGGGGTGATGTCGAGCGCGGCGCCGTCGAGCGTGACGCGCAGTCCCCATGCCACGCATCCCAGGCCGAGTGTCGTGCGAACGTCGAGCACCGACTCCCGAAGGCGGTCCTGCAAATGCTGAAGGTGCTCCGCCGAAACGCGGAGCCCATCGATGAATTCGGTGCGTGCGTCGTCAGCCATAGCTGCCTCGCGAGTGAAATACCTGAAGAGAGTCGGTCACTTGCTCGCCACCACGTCGACCGCGCTGATCGTGACGGTCCCGACCATCCGACTCGTCAGGCGCAAAGTGACGGTCGGGGTCCCGCCACTGACGCCGGGGACGATGGACGGATGTACGGTCCCCACGATCTCGCCCGCCGGGACCCAGGTCGCAGCGATCCCCTTGGGCGTCGGCGTGACGTCGACGGGGACGCTCGATCCCACCACGCCGGCGCTGAGTGGGGCGATCGGGGCGGTCGGGGGCGGCTTGCCGACGATCCGCACGCGCGCCCCCAGCGTGTCCCCGCCGGTACCGACGTTAGGCAGCGCATACCAGGGCCCGGTCGCCGCCCCGCGCCGGATCGGCACGACGCTCGCCGCCGAGGCGAAGCGACCGAGACTCCATTGCGTGCTGCCGCGACCCACGACCACCACGGCCCAGTAGGTGATCGCCGGGTCGAGCTTGATAGGCTTGGGGAGTTCGAAGGTGGTCCACATGTCGCCATCCACTGCGGCCCCCGGGGGGAGGTCGACCGGCGTGGTCGTCCCCGCTGCCGTCGGGCGCAACGGACCCTGCGCATTCCCTTCGTGAACCACGACCCGCACCTCGGCGCCATCCGCGCCGGCGCGCAGCGGGAGCCGGATGCCGCTGACTTCCGCCAGGCGCAAGGTCGCGTCGAGCCGGGCACTCGCGGCATGATCGACGTCGAGCAGCAGGTCGTACGCCGCCCCGCTCCCCCCGGACTGCATCGCGATGGGCGGACCGACCGGCTCGAGAATGCGTTCGGGCGGAACGGTCCCGGTCAGCACGAGCCGGATCTCCTCCACCCGCTTGACCCACGTCGGCAGCGGCAGCACGACGTCGTATTCCCCTTCCTGCGGCAGCGCCACTGTCGTCTGCTCCGCACCGGCGAAGGTGATGCGGCCGAGGTACGCAATGTCCTCGACCAGCGTGACGAGCGACAGCCTGCCGGGAATTCGCGAGGAGAGGACGATCGTTGCGTCGAGCGGCGAGGCGTCGGTCGCGTCACCGCCGAGTGCCGCCAGCGCGGCGGTGAGGTCGACGTCCTGCTCCGTGTTCGCGTTCCACCCGCGAACATTCGGCTGCGCCACCCCGGGGGTCTGCCATGGCGGAGTGCCGCCATTCACGCGCAGGTCGAGGTCGGTCGGAAGGTCGGGGAACTGGAGCCAGAGCGCATCGGCGATCGCGGGGAGTGCAGCGGTCGTCTTGACGGTGATGCGCACGCGATCGGTCCGCGTCTCGAAGGTGTTCTGCTCGATGCTACGCACCATCAGGTCGTCGATGCCGGTGGCGGCGCAGTCCTCGAAGTACAGGTCCGTGGTGTCGAAGGCGTCGCCCCGAAAGGCACGCAGCCCACAGATGGTGAGCGCCGGTGCCCCCGCCCCACCAACACGCCCGATGCCGGCGACGGTGCGCAGCATCCCGAAGTCGACGACGATGATCTTGCTCCCGCCCGACTCGGCCTGCAACCGCACCTGCCCGGCGTTGGCGAGCGCGGTGAAGTCGGCCCGCGCCGCCCCCACCCGCACGGTGAAGGCACGCACGAGCGCGTTGCGCGCCAGCGACCGGACCAGCGTGCGGGTGGCGACGCCGTCGGCATCGGTCCAGGGGATCCAGGTGGTCCCCTTCTCGTAGTAGACGCTCAGTTCGCGCTCGAGGGTCGCGCGGTCGCCGATCGAGCCTCCGCCAGCGCTCTCCCGCACAGTCACGCTGACCACGTCAACCCCGCACCAGTCCGATGGTCTTGAGCGACTTGGCGACGGCGAGCGCGTCGGATGTCGCAATCTCGCCCGAAAGCCCCTTCCCGCCGAGCGACTGGTTGATCGCGACGACGAACTCCGCGCGCTTCTCCTCGCTCACGTCGCCGGTGCGCGAGGCCTCCAGCACGAGGGCGTTCGTCTCGAGCAGGTGCTGAACGTCGGCGATCGGGACCCCCCTGAGGGCCGGCGGGGCGGTTGTGTCGATCACGAACCAGGGAATGTCGTTGAGCGAGGTCGCCTTCACCTCGACGGTCATCCCCTCGATCAGGGGCGTCCCGGGGGCGGGGGACTGCGAGATGACGGTTAGCGGTGTCTTCGTCGCGACGTAGTCGGAGATGGACTTCGCCTTCTCGGCGGTCAGGAGCGTCTCGAAATTTGCCATGCGGTCTCCAGCGGTGGGCGGCGAGGGGCGGCGAGGGGCGGCGAGCGGCGGCGAGCGGCGGCGAGCGGCGCGGTAAAGGGAATGGTCGAGGGGCGCGAGCGTCAGACGATCTTGAGCTGCAAGCCGAGTTTGGCGAGTTCGAGCTGCGCCTGCGTCACGCTCTTGCCGATGATGTTCGGCGTGGTGACGATGGCTGCCGGCTTGATGATGGTCGCGATGATCACGAACGGGTCCTGCCCGCCGGGGACGACCTCGTTAGGGTCGGGCCATTGCATGAGGACGGGCGCGTCGTTGTACTGCGCGTCGAAGCCACTGAGCGGGATCCCCTTCCCTGCGGCGTCGAGCACGCGCGGGCTCACCGGCTGCAACAGCGCGACGGCGTCCTTCCATTTGATGCCGAGCGCGTTCGGCATGCGCTTTCCGGTGAAGGCGAGCGCCACCAGCACCGGGTCCGGAGTCGCGCTTCCGTCATCGGCGACGGTCACCGCGGCGTTCGCCGTGGTGCAGCCCGGTGCAGAGACGGCGATGGTGTGCGCGCCGGCGGTGAGGCGGGGGAAGGTGAAGGGATCGCCCGCTCCCGCCTGGTGCACCGCCTCGTAACGCACCCCGTTGATATCGGTCGCGACGACGCGTGCCGCATCGATGTCGCGCTGGTCGCCGGTGACGCTCACGCGCACCGAACCGGCCCCCGTCAGGAGCACGGCCTGCACGTCGAACAGTCCGTCGACGAGGGCATTCCACGCCTGTGCGGTGACTGGCTCGCCCGGGCTGACGTTGGTCTTCGTGAAGCTGAGTGGCATACCGGCTTCTCCTAAGGGGTGGGAGCGAGGGAGGTCCAGAGGACGCTCCCGCCGCGGAGGCTGAGGATGGGATCGGCCGTATCAGCCGCGGTCACGTCGCTCTCGCCGAGGATCCATCGATCTTCGACATACTCCACGCGAACGTCGACGCCGACGGGGCGATGGCGCTCGATGGCGCGTGAGACGAGTTCGGCCATCGGGACTTCATTCATGGCGTCGAAGTCGCCGAACCGTCGCGGCAGCAGGAGGCGCAGGGCATAGGCCTCATGCTCGAGCCAGGAGAGCGAGACGACAGCCGCCGGCGCCTGCTCGGCGTCGGGCGGTGGCGCGAAGACCGAGGCATCGAGCACTCCGGCGTGTGTGCGCGGCGAGAGGGGGATGGGGCGGTGCGGATCTACCGATTCGTCCACGGCCGCGAAGTGCGCCTCGCGCACGAAGAAGGCGAATCGCGTCGTGCCCACGCCGATCCCGGGCATGGGGATCGGGTCGCCGGCATGCGGGAAGCTGAAGGCGCCGTCGAGCGCATCGAACGGAACGCCAACGGCGAACGTCGCGCGCCGGGCAGCATCAGCCCCCGGTCCATCGAAGACGAAATCGCGCGGCACCGCGACCGAGTCGTCGTCGCCGGCAAAACAGGCGCCGCGCCAGGCAAAGGCATCGGCCGAGACGTCGGTCCCGTCGAGGCTCGTGCGTCCACCCTCGTCGAAGACGAGCAGCTCGCCGTCGCCGACCACACCAGCAAAGCCGATCCCGATTCCTTCATCGCGATTGACCAGCATCGGCTCGACCGTACGATGTCCCACCCCCGTCAGCTGCACCTGGAGGAGCGAGCGACCGAAGCCGCGGCGATGCACGAAGAAGAGTTCGCGGTGGGTGCGCGGAGTCTCCGGGGTGGACTCGCGACGGACCGGGTTCTCCTCCATTCCGATCAGCTCGGTCGTTGGGAGCGACGCAAGCAGGGGAGCGCGCTCGCGCACGAAGGCGGCGTGCCAGAAACGATCGGCAGAATGGAAGAGCGCGTCGTCGACCTCCGCATCGGGGAGACGCGGGTCGCTGGGCTCTTCCCCCGAATCGCGAAACGAGGTCGTCGAGGCGTCGAGCGCTATCGGCGTAAGGAGGCCAACCTTTGCGGAATCGGTGCCATGGCCGACGCGAAAGACGAGGAAGTCGCGCACGTCCGGGGGCGTCGCCCACTGCAGCAGGTTGCCGTCGGTCGCACTGAGCGCGGCGTTGCCGGTCTCGATCGTCGCCACCGCGCTCTGGCGGTCGACGTTCTTGGAGAGCGAGCGGGCGATGACGCGGTAGTCGTAGCGCGTCGTCCCCGGCTCCCCGTCGATGGAGACGCTCACCACCGGACGGAGCGAGGCCTTGAAGGTGGCCGCTCGCGGTTCGTCGATGACCAGGTCGAGCGCCGCAGCTGCCCCTTCGAGCAGCGCGCGCACGGTGCCATTGCCGCGCACGTGCAGCGCGCACAGCGCGGCGATGCGGGCGCGGATCGCCTCGTGATGTCCCGCATGGCTGGTCAACCCCTGGGCGGCGGCGATCAGCGCCATCGCGGCGGCGGCGAGGTCGGGAGGGGGATCGACCGCGCCTGCGGCCGGCGGTGGACTAAAGAGCGCGAGCATCGGCGGCGCGGCACTGATGCCGAGCAGCGCGCAGAGCTGCTCGGCGGCCGCGTCGCGCGCGGTATCGTCCGACGCGAGGACCGCAGCCTGCAGCGCGTCAGTCGCGGTGCGCACACCGGAGAGGCGCGCCTCGATCGGGCCGAATTCGACCGCGCCGATGCGATGGAGCGCAGCGAGCAGCAGGAGGTCGGGGGTCGCGTCGGCGTGTCCGATCCGATGCGAGCGTCGCACCGCGGCGAGCGATGCCGCGAGGTCGTCCAGCCCGCTGGCGATGGCGTTGGCCACCACCTGCAACTGCTTGCCGGGGCGCTCGGCGTCGAAGTGGGCCGGGAAGCGCGACAGGACAGTACGCGCGCGCCCGAGCAATGCGGGCGACGCGTCGCTCCCTGACGCGATCGGCAGCGCGACCCCCGTCATCCCGACGCCTCCGTGGTGTGCAGGTTGCGCACCCAGGACCGTTCCAGCTCGCCGAGGGTGATGGTCGGGTTGGCGTCGTTCACGATCAGCCCCGCTTCGAGGTACTGCACCGTGTAGTCCAGCGAGGTGACGCTATAGCTGATCGTCGGCGGCAACTGCGCGAGCAGCGCCGACGGCGTGACGGGTGTGGCCAGCGATCCAACTCGATCCTGCAGGAGACCGTACACCTCGGCCCTGGCGTCGGCGAGTGTGTCGGCGACGTTGCCGGTGAGCTTCGCGAAGTCGGTCAGGACGAGCGTGACTTCGACATCGAAGGCGACGATCTCACTCGCGATCTCCACGATCAGGTCGTCGGCAGCGAGCTTGGGGCGCAGGGTGCCGGGCGGCGAAAGGTTCTGCCGTCGGGCACCGACCACCGCGCCCGGCGCCGGCTTCGCGTACAGTTCGAGCGCGACGTCGAGCACGCCATCGAGCGCCATGATCGTGGCGACGAGCTTGTTGTACACGACCGTCTCGCCAATTCCCGCGTCGGCGAGGAGCGTCACGATCGCCGTCCGGCAGGCAGACTGCAACGCCGTGCGCTCGGCGCCCCCGAGTGAGGGCGACACGGGGAGCACGACCGCGCGCACGATGATCGGCTGATACAACCCCTCGACCACGGTCAGCGTCGGCGGACCGGTGAGCGGATCGTCGATGACGTTAGGCGGGACGGCGGCGACGAGCGCGGGAGGGGCATCGATGTTGTGCAGCACCCGCACCCCTGCCGGCCGGCTCTCATCGAGCAGCAGGACGGCGCGAGACGCGTCGGCCGAGGTGAGCTCGGCGGCGACGTTCGCGATCACGACGCCGGGTCGTGTGAGGTGATCTTCCTCGAGTCGCACGAACTTCTCCTTCACGCCCGGCAGGGAGGCCAACGCCCCCAGCAGGGCGCCACGCGTCGCCTGCCCCGCCCCCTCGAGTGCCCGCGACGCCCGCGCGCGCAGCGCGTCGTCGCTCTCATCCTCACCGGCCAGCGTCGTCCCCTGCGCGTTGGAGGCCGACGCGATTCCGATGATCGGACGGTGCACGACGCTGATGGCGCGTGCGGGGACGACCCCCGTCGGGCCGGCCTCGATCGCGCGCACCGGGACGTCCACCGTGAGGTCGCCGAGGCGGAGCGTGCGGTCCTCGCTCGTCTCGAAGACGACGAGCGGTGGCTGCGACGTGGACAGGCGTGTCCCGGCGTTGATCGGGATGTCGCCGGTCGCCGGGGCATTGCCCGAGAAGATGACCGAGCCGGTGGCAAACGATCGCGTGCGTCGCTCGATTCCGACGAGGCGCACCAGCTGGTCCAGGTCGCGACCCGACGATGTATCAAGAAACGCGGCGTCGTATACCGACTCGAGCTGTCGCGAGAGGACGGCGAACTCGCGCGCGAACGACTCGGCGATGAGTCTTGTGACCGAGCCCGGGTTCCGGTCGGTGAGGAGCGGCGCGACCCCGGTCCCGATGGCCGTGTCATAGTTGGCGAAGAACGTCGTCGCCTCGTCCGGCCACGAGGCGTCCGGCGCCGGCGACCCGTCGGCCGTTGCCCGCCACTCGACGACCGCGTCGGCCGTGAGGACGAAGTCGCGCCCGGGCTGGAAGCGGGCGTATGTCCCGTCCGACAGTCCGAAGAGCGTCAGCGTGGATGGGACGATCGGGACGAGCGGAGCGAGGGGATAGCGCGTGTTCACCGACGAAAAGGTGAAGCGCGCGCGCGAGACTCCTCCGGTGAGCGACAGGAGCAAGTCGTCCACGAACTGCGCGTAGGGTTCGGCGGCATACGTCACCGCGACGACTCCAGCGAAAAGGGGATGACAAGGTTGAGCGGCTCGGAGTGCCGCACGAGTCGAACGGTGATCGTGATGCGCACGGTATCGCGCGGAGGGAGCTGCTCGGCTGCGACATCGGCCTTCAGCACCTTCTCGATGCGCGGCTCGTCGCGCAGCGCCTGCAGGACATAGAGCTTGATCAGGTCGCGGGTGCGCTCGACGTTAGGCTCGCCGATCAGTTCATGATGACGCGATCCGTAGGTGGGGTGACCCAGCGGGGTCAGCTCGCCCTTGCGCGTCTTGAGCCGGTTCGCAATCGCTTGCGTGATCGCGGGAATACCCTCGGCGATGCTTACGTCGTTCGTGGTCACCGGTGCGCCGGCGCGACGCGCCGATGCGAGGTCGGCATCCTCGAAGAAGCCTCCCCCGAACGTGTACTCGAGGAGGAGGTCTCGCCCGAGGAAGGGCGTCACCCGCTGGAGTTCGGTTTGGCGCGTCATGGGGCTGCCGTGTCGGAGATGAAGGGCGCTGCCGGCGGCCCGAGGATGAGCAGGACCCCCGGACCCGACGGGATCTGGTCGCCGAGCCGCACCAGCGCCTGGCCGCCGATCGTCACGCCGGTGGACCCGCCGGCGCTACCGATCGGAAGCGGATAGGGGACGCCGGACACTGAATTGACCATCTGGCACAGCGACCCGGACGTCGCCAGGGGAAGTCCGCTGGCGCTCGCGGTCGTCTGCAGCACCGTCGTGATCACCCCGGAGTCGGGGGGACCAGACGCACCGGGGGTGAGGAGGACGGCGCAACCGATGGTGACGGGGGGACCGGACATGGGCGGCTCCTACGACGGGCTGAACTGCGTGACGCCAGCGAGCGCGACCTGCGCCCCCTTGACCTTGGTCGCCGCCGACGACTCGAGGGTGGCATTGGCCGAGGCCTTGAGCGAGATGTCGGTCTGCGCCGTGATGCTGACCTTCCCTCCCGCCGACATCGACAAGTCGCCGTCGGCATCGAGCGAGATGTTCCCAGCCGCCTTGATGGCGACGTCGCCGTCGCCATGCACGGTGACGGTCGTCCCCCCCATCACGATCTCCAGCGAGTCGTCCTTGATCGTGAAGGTGCTCCCGTTGGCCAGCTCGAAATGCAACCGGCGTACGGCGGAGTCGTCGTCGTCCGGCGCGACATAGACAACTTCATGCGCCTTGGCGACCGGCGGATGCGCCTGGTCGGAATAGAGCGTGCCGATGGCCACCGGTGCATTGAGGTCACCCCCCACGAAGGTGACGACGAGGAGGTCTCCTTCGTTAGGCAGGGTGGACCAGCCGGCCCGCCCGACGGTGACCGGGACGCGTTGCAGCTCCACGGCGCTGCCGCACAGGCGCAGGTTGACCTGGTGGTTGCCGTCGTTGCCGTCGTCGTCGCGCGCGTGCACGAGCGTCACCACGCCAAGCGCCGGCGGCCGGAGTCGCGCCAGTTCGTCGCGTACGATCGCGCGCAGCGTCGGGAGCAGGTCGCTGCTCACTGGGACGCCTCCAGGGTAAGACGGGTCCGGAACCCCGAGTCTCCGTCAAGCGAATGCACGGCGGCCACAATGCGCAGCTCCCCCCCAGCGTCGCCCGGGAGGTCGCTCACCTGCGTCACCTGGCCGGGACGCAGCGTCGCATCGCCCGTCACCGTTACGGTCGTGCGTCGCGCGGCACGCCGGGCGCGCATCGCCAGGGTGTCGGCGATGGCGCTGGCGGCGTCGCGTGTGGAGGCCGCAGCTGCAACACGGGTGCGCCCCGACCCAACCGCATCCTGGTCGCGGCGGATCCAGTGCCACTTCTCGCTCCCCGACTCGCTCCCCGAGCCATAGGCCGCGACCGATGCCGGCTCGGAGACTACACGCGCCGCCGCCCGCCAATCGATGACGTTGGCGCCGAAGCGAAGTCCGTTGGACGCGCCGCCGAGCAGAAGCGACGCGGCCCCCGCCAGCGCCCCCGAGACGCCGCCGGCGCCATCGGAGGCCGCGGGCGCCGCGAACTTGAGCGCACCGCTGACGGTCGTCACCACATCGGCCCCCGCCAGCTGCGCCAGCTCGTTGATGTATCCCCAGACCGGGCGGCGGTCGTCGACGGCGTACGCCGACAGGACGGTATCGCCGCTCACGTCGTCCACCGCGACCCCGGCCGCATCGGCCAGCTGTTGCACGATGTCGGCGATCGAGAGGTCGAGGAAGCTCTGCGAGACGAAGCTTCGCGACAACGCGATTGTCGCAGCCAATCCCTCGATGACCACACCGTCGGGGGCGAGCCGGACGTCGCTCACCTCTCCCACGAAGACATCCTGCTCCTCGCCCACGCCCCCCAGCGCGACGGTAAGCGTCCCGCCGGCGGTCGCTCCCTTCAGTTTGGACGACGGCCAGCAGAAGCACTCCACCAGGTCGTGCGCCGGGCCCAGCCCCAGGTGCACGCGGACGCGCGCGACCGCGCCCTCGGCGCTGGTCAGGCGCTGACCGTCGAGGGTGACGACTGCGGAGGGACGCGTCAACGTCATGTCCCGGTCTCCGCGAGGTCGATCCCGTGCCGACGCGCTTCACGCTGGAGGATGCGGGTCACGCTCTCCGCCACACTGGCGTCGAGCGTATCGAGCGGGAGGTCCGAGATGGTGCGCACCTCGCGTGAGAGGCGCGACTCGGCGACCGAGACGGCGGGAATGGCGCCGTCTGTCTGCCGAATCGCCTGCGTGACGAGCCCCCGAAAGCCGCCGCCTCCACCGTTCTCGTCGCGCGCCGTCTCCTCGGCCATTCGCTTCGGATCGTTGGGAACGATCGCCTCCGCTCGCAGCTCCGTCGACCTGATGGCGCCGCGCGCCGAGCCCGCATCGATCGGGCGACCGGCCCGCCGCGGCTCCGCCGTGGTGTCGGCGTCACGGCCGGTTTCACGGCTGGTTCCCCGCGCGTTGCCCCTGTCGGAGATCCTGGCCAGCGCGCGCTCGATCGCCGAGCCGTCGTGCGGACCGCGGGGCGTCGACGGCTCCTCGACTGAATTGACGCGCGATTGCGCGCCCGACGGTGCGGCCGCATCGGGCGAGACGGCGTCGAGCAGGCGACGCACCGAGGCCGGCGACGCGCCGATGACGACGGGGGTCCGTGCCGCGCCGTGCGTCGCGAGTGGTGCGTGCACGCGATCGCTCGAGGTCGACCTCACCGGAGGGAAGAGCGATGCGCGACCCCCTCTGGCGATCGCTTCCCCGCGACGACCGTGTGCTCCCCCGTTCGTGCGCATGGCAGGCGCGACGCCGGCCGACGCGCCCGCGTCGCTCGTGGTTCCGCCGGTGGTTTCGCTGGCGGTAAACCGCGGTGGCGCAGGTGGGTGGTGCGGCGCTTGACGTGTGGGTCGCCGAAGCACGGTGTCGTCTCCCTTCGAGGTGCGCTCCCCGATGCCCCGAGCCGACTCGCGCCCGCGGGCATCCTCGCGATGGGCGGCGGCGCGAGCGCCAGCATATCGACCACGCTCAGCGTCCGAACCCGATGCG
Organism: Gemmatimonadota bacterium; assembly: GCA_040007995.1. Taxonomy (GTDB): domain Bacteria; phylum Gemmatimonadota; class Gemmatimonadetes; order Gemmatimonadales; family Gemmatimonadaceae; genus SCN-70-22. The sequence goes on from JBDTUA010000016.1 coordinate 11,744, forward strand.
TCGGCCGTCACGTCAGCCGCCACGGGCGACGCGCCGGTCCCGCCAACGTGTCGTCCGAGCACGGAGGAGAGTTCGATCGGTCGCACCAGCGCGTCGAAGCGCCCGTCGCGCAGCAGAGGCAACTGCGCGAGCGGCGCGAGCAGCGCCTCGTCAAGGGCGTCACCACGGGCGACGAGCCCGAGCGCCGCATGGCTCGCCGCCGGTGCACCGCCAGCCGCAAGGAGCGTTCGCCAGGCCGCGTGCGGGGCGCGATTCACGATACGCGCTCCACTCGCTCGTCACGCGCGATCATCTCGAGGTACAACAGCACCTGACCCACCGTCAGCTCCGAGCACTCTGCGGGCGTCCACCCGAACTCGCGCGCCAGGATGAAGCAGGCGCGGGCGAGCGGGGCTCGTACCGCGCGCTCCAACTCGTCGTCGTCGACGGCGAGCCCGCTGATCTGATTGACCTTCCCGGCGAGGAACTGGACCACGCCGGCCGGGAGGTCGCCTACCTGCTCCACGCTCATGCGCGGCGCCACCAGCGACTGCTGCACCATGAGGACCGAGGCGAGGACCCGCTGCTCCTTCGCGGCCCGCACGACTCGATCCACATCACGCACGAGAAGCGGGCGTAGTGTGACCTCGCCACCCGTGTCGTCCCCTCCGTCGTCCGCCGCCGCCCCCCGCAGGAGGGCGGCGGGAATGCGCACCGCGTGGTTGGTGCTCCCCGCGGCGAGCAGCGCTTCGGCGCTTAGCGTCGTTCCCATGAGCTCTTCTCCAGTGGGAGGCTTCACCCTTGTTCTTCCGTCTTCACCCAGAGCGCCTGGAAGCTCACGTTCTCGATGACGTAGTCATCCTCGGGCATCGTGTAGTTCCATTCGTTCACCTGCACGCCCATCACCGTCACCGTGGCGCTGGCCTCGGCGACATTGGGGTTCGCGAGGTGGAGCGAGAGGTTGAAGGAGGGTGCCACGAAGGCGCCCTGCGGCCGCGAATCGCCCGCCGCGCCGAGCATGAGTCGGAGCAGCGCGCCGTTGATGTGGGCGCGCTGGATGCTCCCGGTGACGTTGATGTTGCCCGGACGCAGCTCGGTGGCGAATCGTTGCCCCAGTTCGTGGAACGCCTTGGTGTCGTTGGTCACGCGCACCGTGACGCCGGTGGCGCGGCCGATGGGGGTCAGCGAGTACTTCTCCGCCACGGTCTTGGCCGCGTCACCCGCGGGTCCTGCCTCGACAGCCACGGAGATCGTACCATCCGCGCCGGTATAGACGGTCGTTGCCATGCAATTCTCCTTTGGCCGTTACTGGAGGTTCATGATGACCTTCACGAAATCGATCGAGAACGTCGGTTGCAGTGTCATGGTCACGAGGGCGATGCCGTTGATCTCCTCGGCACGCGTGGCGCTCACCTCGAGTGTGTAGCCGGTCAGCATTTCGTCGAGCACCATCTGCGAGAGGAAACCGTCGAGCGTCGCCTTGAGGGCGCCGCGCACACGCACGTTGTTGAGGCGCCCGATGTACGGGTTGCCGCCGATGCGCACCCCGGCCTTGGCATAGTCGACGATCCGGCGCACCGAGATCTGCTTGAACGCCCCGCTGTCGGTCGTGATCCCCTTGAGCACGCGGATCCCGAGTTCGTTGCGCAGCACCAGCATGCGCTTGCCGAGCAGCGCCTTTTGCTGTCCGCGGGAGTAGTTGCGGGCCAGCCCCTTCACCGCGACGTCCTTGTTGGTGAGGCTCACGTGGACGCCGAGCGTCGACAGACGTCCCGCGACGAGTGCAGCGGCATACGCAGCGGGAAGCGTCACTTCGGCCCGGGCGACGGCGTCGTCGACCTTGATCCCCGGCGCGGCGAGGATGACGCGCGGGTTCGAGACGTCGTCATCTGGGGAGAGTTTGGTGAAGTCGTCCTCGCTCACGCCGAGCACCGCCATCCGCTCCTTGCCATCGTTCTCGGTCGCCTCGAGGTGCGCGAGCACCCCCGCCTTCGCATCCTTGGCGCCGATCCCGCCGACGACGAGGATGTTGACCGCCTCAGGCGCCAGAAGGGCGAGTCCGTCGGTGACCGAGGTGCCGCCCCCCGCCCGTTCGCCGTTGGAGGCGACGGCCGCACCGGCGGTGACCTGGGTGGGGACCTTCGCCACGTCGCCCGCGGCAGGCGCGGCGGCGACGACGAGACGCGAATCGCTGGCGATCGCCGCCGACAACGCTGCCGCGGTCGATGCGTCGTGCACTTCCTTCTGCCGACCCAGCGCGACCGAGAGCGTCTTGTCGCTGGCGCTGAACGTCACGACGAGATCGTTGGCCCACGTGCCGGGCGAGTTGGCCGCGACGGTGACCAGAGTGGACGCGGCGTCGGCGATGGCCCACTAGCGCACCGGTGGATCGGCTGCAAAGTCGCCCACGCGCACGGCGTACACCGTGCTCCCGCCGCCGCGGAAGATCTGCTCGAGGGCGCGCGTGAGCGTGAGGGCATCCGCCCGCTTCGCGGAGTCGCTCGGCCACGCATCGTACGCGCCGAAGGTGTCGAGCGCCTCCGAGTAGCTCGAGAGGATACGCACTTCCTGCATGGGGCCGCGGTTCGCCGTCCCGACAACGCCGATGTTGCCGGTCGAGATGCCGCCGACGCCGATGAGCCCTTCGGCCCGGACGTCGATGTAGGTCCCCGGGAGGATCATTTCAGTGATGGTCTCGCTCATGCGCGTCTCCTATAGAGGGATTGCGTGCGGTCCGTCCGCGTCATGCGGGGATCGTGAAGTGCTCCGTCCCTTGCGGGAGGGGGGCGGGAGGAGTGCCGCCGTCGCCCTGATGGGCGGTGACGGGAATGCGCGAGATCACGCCGCCTGACGAGTCAGGTCGGTTGATTTCGCGTTCGAAGGTGAACGTGAAGCGGGCCGTGCGCCGCCGTGACGCCGGTGTCGGGGAGGGCGCGGCCACGCTGCCGAGTGACTGGACCTGCAGCGCGATCAGTCGACGCACCGCGCTCCGGGCGCGCGGATCGAGCAGCGCCTGGACCGCTCCGTCGGACAGGGCGATCGCATCGGACGCGTTGGCGGCGCAGACGTCCAGCCGCAACGTCCCGGCGATGCGCTCGAGTCGCTGCTCCCACTGCCCGAGCCGGTAGTCGGCGAATACAACTCCGCTGGCTGGAAGGGCGGCGCCGAAGGTCAGCGTCCCGACGCGCGGATCGGCGCGCACCGCTCCCGCCGCCGGCGCGCCAGCCACCACGATCTGCGCGGTTCCTGCCACCGTCACCGCGATGTCGGCCGCGGCGAGCGGGGCGTCCCCAGGGTCGCTCCCGTCCTGCCTGACGAGTCCTCCGTGCGGAAGGATGAGGACCCGTCTCGTCGCATCGAGGAGCGAGAAGCCGGGCTCCGCCGGCAGGACAGGATTCGCGAGGTCGATGTTCGCCTGAACCGGAAGTGCGCCCCGCATCAGCTCCCCGCGCTCGCCCAGCCCGGGGTTTTCCCGCGCCGAGCTTTCAAGTGAGAGCACGATCGCCGGGAGCTCGGTGCTCAGCTCCGGCTCGGCGACGCCCGAAAGCCTGAGCGCCGGCAGGAGTCCCGCTGTCGACAGGTAGTTGGCGATGCTGGACAGGAAGAATGATTCGGCCATGACGGTCACTCCCCCAGGAGGTTCTTGAGGGGATCGAGCACCGAGGTCGCCTGCGACACTGCGCCCTTCAGCGACTCGGCCGCCGGCTTGAGCGGCTCCAATATGTCCCCAACCTGCGGGACATCGCCGAGCACCGCGGCGAGGTCGAGCAGGTCGAGCCCGAGGTCGGCGAGCGCCCCGATCTCGTCGAGGAGGTCGAGTCCGAGGTCGAGGCCGGGCGCCGGTGGCTCGGGCGGCTCCGTGTACTCGCGCAGCACGATGCGATAGCGGAACATGTCGGCGTCGCCGCCGATCTCCTCCATGCGCAGCTCCTCGATGAGGACCTGCTCCAGCTCCGACTCCTTCGCGATGTCGGCGACGAAGTCGACTGGGTCGCCGGCGAGGAACTTGCCGCGCACGTCGGCCAGGAACTGGTCGCGCGCGTCGTCGGTGGCCAGCGACCCGGTGATCTCGATCGACAGCGCCCCGCGTCCGAGGTCGTGATGCAGGTCGCCGGAGAGGCCCGGGACCGGGAGGACGGCCAGGCGGCGGCTCTCGAACGCAGCGATGCGTTCGATGTTTGGAGGAGACCAGCCGCCGATCACGGGCCTGACGCGCATGTCGAGACCTCGTCAGGGAACCCAGGGAATGGCGCGGGCCGCCGCGTTGTCGGCGTCCACAAATTTCGACACGAGATTCCAGAATGAGTCGGCGTCGGTCACTGCGGTGCGGTCGGGGAGCACGTCGACCGCCGCGGCGTCGGCGGACTGCACGAGGGCGAGCAGCAGGTAGACCTTGCCCAGCCCCGCCGGATTGGGATCGACGGCGTTCTGCAACTCCAACCGGGCATAGCCGGTTCCCAATGCCGGGACGTTGACCGGGGCGAAGTTTGCGGCCCCAGCCGGGACCTCGATCCAGTTAGCGAGCGTCGCGTCGGGGCGGCCATCGTCGCCCATGGCGACCGCGAACAGCTTGACCTGCGCATTGGTGGCCGCGCACCGCCGGTTGTGCACGCGCACGTAGACGATGTTGCTCCCGGTGCCGCTCACCGTGTCGGTGTGGCGTCGGGCGAGTTCGTCCTTGAAGGCGTCCTCGGGCGTGCCTCCGATGTCGGGGCGCACCACCATGATGTCCGGGCTGCGGCCGGCCACAGGATAGCCACCCAGTCGCGTGTCGTCGGCGACACCATCGCGGATGTAGAGCGTGCCGCTGGGCGCCGGCCCCACTCGGACCACGCGTAGCGCCGCGCGCCGCTCGGCGAGGATGAAGGCCGAGAGGGTGGCGGCGGCCGGGGCGGCGGGCAGGGCGTCCAGGGAGAGCGGATGCGCGTCGCATAACGCCAACAGCGCCGCGTTGGTGTTGGCGAGCGTCGCGTCAGGCACCCAGGTGAAGCGCACCACGCGCGGCCCATCGGGCGGGACCTCGTCGAGTACCCGCACCGTGTCGACGCGCGTCCAGACGCTGCCGGCAATGGGGTCGCGATTGGGTTGGCCGTAGAAATCGGCGATCGGGGCGCCGGCCTCGAGCGAGGGCGGCGATGCGGTCGCGACGGCGCCGACTGGATTGATCACGTCTGCCGCCGCGCACGGCGCCGCGTACAGGTGCACGCTCACTGACGCGAGACTCGTAGTCCCGGCGTTGTGGAGCTGTACATAGACGTAGTTGATCTCCGTCGGGACGGCGTCATCGACGGGGATCTGTTCGTCGAACTCGACGCCATCGGCTACATCGTCCGGGAAGGTGTACGGCGCAGCGTCGACGCGAATGTCGAAGGCGTGGGTGTGGTCGAGGGCAACGATGCCGGCCGGGAGCCGGGGATCATCGGGAATGGGCCAGGGGTTGGGGCGCGGATAGCCGCGTCCGTCCTCGATGATGGACTGACGGATGTAGAGTTGTTGTAGGGGACCGCCGGCTGTCACGCATTCGAAGACACCTAGACCGAAAGTGCCGGCGCGAATCGCGTTGGTCGTCCCGACTCGCTCGAGATCGGTGACGAGGACGTTCGGGATGCCGACGCCGTGGCGTTGCCAGTTGACGGCCACGACCGGGGCGACAGCTGCCGGCGCCGGTCCGGGGGCGGCGGGGGCCGCTGCGGCACCAACCCGCACGACGATGGCGAGCGTCGCGAATTGACCGCCACGATCGGCACGGATGACCACGTTGCCGGCGCTGAGCGGTGTCACCTGACCGTGCAGCCCGGGGGCGTTGCTGACCGCAGCAAACGCCGGCGTGCCGGAGGACCAGTCGACATCCTGCGTCACATTGACGACCGTGCCGTCGGTGAATGTCGCGTCGCAGCGGAGGGCGAGCGCCGCCGCACCGGCCTGCAACGAGACTGGTGCCGCCGGGACGATCGCGAGCGACTGCACGACCGGGACGTTGGTCAGGGCGTAAATCCCCGACATCGTCGCCGCGAGCAGCGTCGCCGCCGCACCGCCCGCCGGGGCAGGATCGAAGATGGCCGAGGCGATGGGGCCGGGGGGGAGGCTCCCCGGGACGATCGTCACCGGCGGTGCAGGAGGAGTCGCCGGGGCGACGTTGCCCGCGGCGATCGCGACGCCCTGCGACGCCGACCCGGTCGCAACGCCGGCCAGCAAGGTGGCGGTGATGACGGGTGCCCCGGCGGCGAGTGCCGTTACATGCCCCTCGCTACCGACGCCTTGCACCTGTCCCCCGATCAGCGCCGCCGAACCGACCGCGGCCTGTAACGGGACGCTGCTCGTCCAGGTGGCGCGCGCGGTGACGTTGACGACCACCGCCCCCGGATACGTCGCCGTCGCCGAGAAGGCTCGTACCTGCCCGACCGTCATCGCCGCGCCGACGGGGGCAACGGCCAGCGTCGTCGGTACCGGCTCGGTGATGTCGACCCAGTTGCGTCCACGATCGAAGGTGAGAAAGATCCGTCCCTGGAGCCCGGTCGCGCAGACCGCGACGATTCGCCGGTCCAGGGGATGCACGGCGATCTCGCTGATCGGGAGTGCGGGGCCTGGGAATGGGAGGGCGGTCGGCGCGCCGCTCCACGCCCCGGCCGGCGCGTTGCCGGTCAGCGCGAGTGCGCCAGCCGAGGTCCCCGCCCACCCGTCCACGATCGCGGGTCCGGCCGGGTTGCGCGCATCGACCGAGCCGAAGGCGAGGGCGCCGACATCGCCGCCGACCGCAACTGGGGCGAGCGGAATCAGTGGCGCCCACGCCGTTCCGAGGTTGATGCTGCTGAACGCGTCACCGTTCCGCCCCGCCAGGAGCAATTGCGGCGTGATCGGATGCTGCTCCAGCACACCGACGAAGGTCGCGCTGTTGGCGATGGGAATCCCCGAGCCAGCCATGCTTACCGCTGTCCACGTGTAGCGCACCAGGTGACCGCGCGCGATCGTTTCGGGCAGGTCGCCCGCGGCCTGCGTCACCAGGTCGTAGTACGAGTTGGGAAGCGCGGGACTCGGCGAGTCGGAGGGGACGACGTCGACCAGTTCAATCCCCTGCCCGGTCGGCGCGGAGGGAGGCAGCGGTCCCTGCCACGTCGTAAGCAGCTGTCTCGGGTTTGGGAGGTTGAAGGCCACGGCACCGCCGTCTCCACCCCCGACCTGGATCCAGGTGCGGCCGCCGTACGAGAGCTGGCTTCCGTTGTCCTGTAACCCGATCGCACAGAGAAACGGGAGCGCGGGATTCACGGAGATGGCCTGGCATTGTCCGGCGTAGATGCCGTGACTCCGCTTGCGCCAGAATCCGTTCGATAGCGGCGGATCGCCCAACCGGCGCGCCACGATCAGGCCACCATCGTTGCCCACCCAGAGTCGTCGATGATCGCCGCGATCGAACATCGCGATGTGCTGGTCGGCATGCTGCGCCTTGTCGCCACGATCGTAGCGCAACCAGTTGAGAATCTTGACCCAGTTGCTGCCATGATCGACGCTGCGACAGACCTCGAGCGCGCCGCAGACGACCACCGAAGGGTCGTCGGGCGCGACCTCGAGCATGAGGTCGTACGACGCCTGGCCGACCCCCGCGTTGACAGCGCTCATCAGTTGCGCCCCCTTCTTCCAGCTGCCGCCGCTGTTGCCGGAGTGGTGTACCTCGCTCGCCGAGTCGCCGACGAGGTTGGCCATCACCGCGTAGACGTGCTGCGGTTGACGCTCGCACTGCGCGAGGCGGATCCGCCCGAACGCCACTCCCCCGGTATCGACGCTAAGCGGGCTCCCGTCGAAGTCGGTCGTGCCGTCCTTCCGGTCGTAGCGTCCCCGATACACCCCGATCCCGTCGATCCCCACCAGGAGGAGGAGATAGCGTGGCACGTCGACGGCTCCCACGCGCACCGTGTCGTCGGAGCGCGGGTCGCGCGAGACAAGCAGGTCGGTGCAGTAGCTGCGCCACGTCCCTGCCGCATCGGGCGTGTCGCGGAGCGGGGCGGACGCCGGCTTCCCGCCACTGTCGGGAAATTCCCGCCGGAAGACCGGGGCGGCCGGTGCCGCAAGCGGACACTCCACCTTCCACAAGCCGGTCTGGCTCGCGGCCCACAAGCGAGTCGGATCGTACGGGTCAACGCGGAGGCGGGTGTAACGCAGCGCCGCGCCAGGCGTGGCGGTGCTCGGAAGACGCGTCGGGACGTCTGCCGCGACCAGACGCTCGATCGTGAGCGTCCCGGTCGGCGTCGGACTCGACGCCCGAAAGAGGCCGCGACCGCCCACGTAGCGGTTGTGGAGCGCCCCCGTGCCGAAGTACACGACGTTCGAGTTTCCGCCGGCCACCGCGATGGCGCCCACCGGAAAAACGTGCGTGTCATTTCCCTGCCGCTCCCAGGTATCGCCGGCGTCGATCGATCGCCACAGCCCGCCGTGCGCCGATCCGACGAAGAGGATGCGCGGGTCCTCGCGGCTCTGATCGACGGCGATGATGCGTCCGCCCAGGTTGCGCGGTCCTACAAAGCGCCACGCCGGCGCGCCGACCAAACGCGGTGTTGCCTGCGCGTGCAACGAGGCGAGCTCCAGAAGCTGGGCGTAGTCGAGCTCCGAGATCCCCTGTGTGCGGGCGAACTCCTTCTCGCGCGCTTCGAAGGCGTCGCCGAGGATGTCGCGTTCGTCAGCCATCGCAACGCCCCTCCCCGCGACCAATGGCTATCCCGGTCACGGGGTCACCCCTTCGGCGGCGTCGATCAGGTACGCCATCGCCCGACTGAGGTCGCGATTATTCGCCTCACCCGGCCGGAAAACCTCCGTGGAGCCGGTGTCGACGCGTTGCCGTGACGCCATATCCACCCAGGCGCGGAAGACCCCGAGTGTCCCGCGGTCGAGCACCGTGCGCTCGGCCGCCTGTCGCTGCGCGACGAAGGCGTCGGTGACGACCGCTCCCGCATCGGCGGGGTCGATCGGCGCTGCCTCCTCACTCCCCCGATAGTCGCCGCGACGTTCGCTCACCGCCCCGCCGCCGACGAGCGCGCGCCATTCGTTGAGCCGTCGGCGGTCGAGGTTCCAGTTACGGAATACCTGCGACACCCGGTGGATCGGCGTTGTTGCGCCTGCCGGCGTGACCGGGGTGCCATCACTCGTCAGGCGCGAAGCCGCGCCGAGGCAGAGCAGCGTGGCGAGGTCGGCGGCGTCGTTCACGACGTTCCCACCCTCTGCGAAGATGTCGTTGGCGTCGGCCATAAAGGGATAGCCGTCGGCGTCGGCCGCCGCCGGGCGTTCGATGGGGAACGGTGCGGTGGGAGCCGGGGCCAGCGGGGCGTCCAGCTCCAGCAGGTTCACCACGACCGGGGGGGCACCAACCGTCGCCCCGTCCCGGATCGCCACCACGACGCGCCGTGGGAGGACCGTGGCCAGCGGGACACGGAACTCCACGATGTCGCCCACCATGAACTGCGCGCCGAATCCCCGGGTCACCCCCGATTCCTGTAGGTCGTTGGGGCCGATGCCCTGTGCCGGTGCCGGAACAACGACGGTCGCGGCCGCCGCCAGGCGCACGCCGCGATCGGACGCTGCGCGCTTGTAGCCTATGCCACCGATCGCGATGGGCGAGAGGAAGGGCGACGACACCACGACGTCGGTATCGCTCAGAACCTCTTCCACGATGCGCTGCTCGCCAGTCGGTACGCCGCTCGCGATCTCAAGCACGTCGCCGCGACGCAGGAGGGCGCGCAGCAGGGGAGAATTGCCGGCGCCGTCGGGGCCCGCCGTGTAGCGCCGCGACGGCGGTGCCCCCACCGCGGCCGGGACGAGCGTCATCGTGCTCCCCGCCGCCGACGGCTGCGTCGCCCGCCGCGTCTCGGGAACGGTCCCGCCCACTCCCATCTGCTGCGTGAGGCGCGCACGGGGCGCGTGGTACAACGTGAGCGCCCCGTCCTCGTCGGAGCCGATCAGCTTGAAGAGCGTCGCCTCGATGTCGCGCTCCGTGACCGTCTTGGCCTTCTTCCCTTCTGCCTCGGCGGTGGCAACCAGGTCGTCGCCGAAATCGGCGAAGACGAAGCCAGCCGACAGCTCCAGCTGCGCCTCGTCGGCCCGCGCTGCCGTCACGTGCAACGTCCCCAGCGTGGCGTCGCCCGTCACCACGCTGGCCAGCAGCAATCCGAACTGATCCGCCGTCACCGGCGCGACCGGCGCGTAGACGACGCGGTCGGGGGTGGCGGCGGGGATCGTCCAGCGGAACGTCAGGCGGTCGCGGTCCACGCGCAGTGTGAGGATGTTCGCCCCTACCGCCTCGTAGCGCAGCGTGAACAACGCACGACGCGCCGGCGGATACGAGAGATCACCCAGGCGATCCGAGTCGAAGGGCGCGGCCAGGTCGTGCACTAACCCCACGTCGTCGTGCAGCTGCAGGAACTGGCGCGGCTCCCCGCCGGCAAAGAGGTCCTTGTCGTCGGGGACATGGTTGCTGAAGACCCAGCGCCAGAGGACGGCGTGCACGAACCAGAGCACGAGCACGATCCCCATCCATCCCGCGAAATCGCCGATCGCGCGCTTGTCGTCGCGCGCATCGGAGTCCTTCTGCAGCTCCTCGACCCCGCCGTGCAGCCACCCCCGGTACAGGAGGAGGAACAGCGTCCCGATCAGCAGCTGTACGAGCGGGCCGAGCCAGAGCAGCTTGCGGGCGTTCTCCCGACCGCCGCGCGCGAGCGCGAAGATGATCTGGAAGACTGTCATCGCCATCGGGAGGGCGAACCAGAGCGACCAGCGCGCCCCGCCGGCCCCCCCTAACGACGCGAAGAAGCCCACGGACGCGACCAGCGACAGCCCGGCCTGCACCCAGCCGATAACCCCCTCGGCACGGAGTCCACGCCCGCTCGCCGAGACGATGATCATCGAGACGATCGGCGCGAGGGCGGTCGCGGCGTACGGGTACACGACGCTCTCGTACGTCCGCTCCCCCTCGGCATCGGGGCCGTCGGCGTCGGTGTACTCCACCGACATGTCTTTCGCCCGCGGAAGCACCAGCGCCCCGAAGTAGGCGAAGCCCATCGGGAGGAACATTGCCGCGGTGGCGCCGAGCCAGTCGGCGAAGGTCCATGTGCGTTCGATCGCGATGATGTCGCGAAACTCCTCGACCGCTTCGTTGAGCAGCGACTCGCTCAGCGCCGGCGGCTGCGGGTCGATGAGCGCGAATGCCTCGTCGAAGGCGGGGAGCCCATTCGCCCGCTGTCCGTAGAGCGCGCCGATACTCGCCGACATCGCCTTCGCGAAGGAAGCCGGCACTTCGCCCGCGGTAGGATACCAGTCGGCCCACTTCTTCGTGCGGGTGTCGGTGCCGCGACCAAAGAACACGTCGGCGATGTGCGCGTCGAATGCGCCTGCCACGTCGTCGCGCCGCATGCGCCGCACGGGCGGGGCGGCCGTGGGATCGGTGACGCGCGCCTCGATGCTCTCAAACCACGGATGCGCGAGCACGTCGGTCGCGACATGACACAGGTGACCAAGCGCGTAGGCCTGCATCTTCCCCCGGGCTTCGCTACGCTTTGTCGGCTTTGAGTACTCGGCGTCGATCAGCGGTCCGACACGGCGCCAGAAGTCGAAGACCAGCTCTGTGGAGTGCACGAGCACCCGCTCGCGATTCTCGTCCGGCGTCCCCTTGTGCAGCGTGTGGAAGAGCCAGTCCTTGCCCGGCACGAAGTAGGCGGCATACCTCGGCAGGTCGGGACCGACCGCACCGAGCAGTGTGAAGCGCGACACGTGGTCGGTGAGCGGAGGACCGTACAGCCGTACCGGCGGATCGATCACCGGCTGCGACGCGCTCATCATCCGCTCGGCCTCGGTGGCCAGGTGCAACACGTGCAGCTCCAGCTCGCCGGCGTTGCCGGCATTCTTGCGCGCGGTCAAGGCACGCTTGATCTGCCCGATGCGGTCGCGGGCGAGGAGCGTGATGGCGGCATAGGTGAGCGGTCCGGGCATCGGCTACCCCACCGCGACGCTGACGTTGACCGAACTCCCACCGCCACCGCTCGGGAGCGCATCCTGCAATCGTTCGAATGCTCCGACCGTCTCGTCGAGGCCGTCGTGCACCTGTCGGGCAATCTCGTCCAGCTGCGACCGCAGCGGGGCGATCAGCGCCGCCACGTCGAGACGCGACAGCTCGGCGAGCAGCTCGTCGAAGACGGCCAGTGGAATCTCGAGCATCGACTCGAGGGAAAGCTTGGCCAGGACACGCGCAATCGTGTCGCGCACCGCGTCGAGAATCTCAATGACCGGGGCAAGGGGATCGGCGCCATCCAGCGTCGCCTGGAGCGCCGCCACCTCGCCGAGTACCTCGCCGAGTAACGCATCGGGTGACAGCGCCTCCACCTGCGCCAGCACCTCGGCGTGGATCGCATCGAGCGACGCGACCAGGGGGGCGAGATCGATCGCGTCGAGCGCGGCGCGCAGGTGTGCGATGCCATTCGTGAGCGGGGCGAGCACCCCGAGCACCAGGGCCTCGATCCGTCCGCGAAGGGCGTCGAAGATCGGGCGCACGAGTCCCACGAGGCGCTCCGGCGGGACGGCGAGGAAGACGGCGCGCAGCGTGCCGGCAAGCCCCAGCTCGAGCCCCGGTACTCCGACTCGCTGCAGCAGCTGATGGACCCAGGCGCGCGCGGGGTCGAGCGGGGCGAGCGAGGCCACGAGGTTGGCCACGCGCGTGTCGGCGTCGGTGAAGCCCGGCTGCGCGATCCCCTGGATGCGTCCCGCTGCGGTGCCGAGCGACGCGGCGAAGCGCGCGCGGTTTCCCTCGAGGAAGGCGAAGGTCGCCGACGCCTCGAGCCGCGGGGCGGAGGCGGCCAGGACGCCGCGCGCCGGCACCCCCGGGGCGAGTTGCATCGAGAGCGGGACGATCGCGTCACGCACGCGCTCGATGCGTGCGCTCAACGTTCCCACCCGCGCCTGAAAGCTCAACGCGGCGATGCTGTCGCGCAGGCTCTCGAGCGTCGTCCCAGCCCCCGACACGCGGGCGTTGAGTGTCGCCGACGGGAGCGAACCCTCCATCCAGTCGAGCACGGCGTCGAAGCTGTGCGGATATGTCCGCAGCCCCATTCCTCCCAGGAGCCCAGAGACGATCGCCCCGAAGCCGCTCGTCAGGCGCAATCCAGGGGTGGCATCGGCCAGCGTGATGAACTCGTCGATGGCCCCCTGCAGCCGCATTTGCAGCTGATCGGCATCGTAGCGGTCGAGGAGGGTGGTGGCCTGCGCGTGCGCGTCCTCGAGCAGCGCGTCTGCCTGGTCAAGGCGCAGCAGCGCGGTCACCTGCTCGCGCACCGCCGTGATCCGGTCCTCGATTCCGCCGAGCAACGTCGATGGCGAGAAGCCCTGGATCGCCGCCGTCACCTGGTCGAATGCCGCCTGGACGGGGACGAGCGGCGTCTCGACATCGAGGGTGCGGATCGCATCCTGCACCCGATCGATCGCGTCCTGGACCGGCTGCAGCGTGAGGGCGGGGGTGAGCTCCTGCACGCGCTGGGCGAGCGTGCCCAGGGTGACGTCGACGTCGGCGAGGGCGGCGCGTGGTTCGTGCGCGCGCACTTCGTCGAGCAGCGACTGGAAGGACTGCGTGAGCGAGGCGATCGCCGCATCCAGCTCCTGCAGGATCGTGAAGCGCCCTTCGTCATCGATCTGCAACAGCTGCAGGATCTCCGTCTCCAGGGCGCCGGCATCGGCGTTCTTGATCGGCGCGACCGCCGCGTCCACATCGGCCTTCATCGACTCCGGGAGGAGGTCGAACGGGACGGAGTCGATCACGCTCGCCGCGGCATCGATCGCGCCGGCAGCGCCGTCGAAGTACGGCTCCATCCGCGCCTGCTCGAGCGCGGTGGCCAGCGCCGTGATGTTTTCGGCGACCGCACCGAGTGCCTGGTCGAGGTTGATCGTGTGCAGGAAGTCGCGCACCGCGCCGAAGAGCGTGTCGAGCTCCTGCTTGAGGCCATCCACGAGCGCCTCGACCTCGCCTAACGTGGTGGTGGTCGCGGTCGCCGCCGCATCAAGAGCCGCAAGGACGTCGCCGACGACCCGGGTGACGACGGCCAGGACGTCGGCAATCGGGGCGAGCAGGGCGCGAATCGCATCAGCCACGTCGCGCAGCGGAAGCGCCGCGACGCCGTCCTGCACCTGCTGCAACGCCCCCTGATAGGCGACGCGCACATCGTCGAGCCGTGCGGCCAGCGCATCGACCGGTGCGGCGACCAGCTGCATTCCTTCATCGAGCGGCCGAGTGAAGGCCCCGACGTCGAGCGCCGCGATCCCTCCCGCGATCGTCGCGAGCCGCGTCTCGAGATCGGTGAGCAGTGCATCGAGCTGATAGGTGGGTCCGGCGAGCAGGTCCTGGCGCAGGATCGGCTGCAACGCACCGGCGGCACGTCCGGCGAGCGCGGTGAGCGGCGCGAGGTCTCCCGTCTGGATGAGTGTGCGCCCCGTGTCCAGCTCGGCCGACAGCGCGTCGATGTCGAGATAGACCAAGGTGGCTTCACCGAGCCCCATGGCGGCGCTGTACTCGTCGCGCAGCCGGTCGAGGGTGGCGGCGACGGCTCCGACCGCTCCCACGACGCGTTCCAGCTGCGGCGCGTCGCCGACGTCGACGGCGATCATCGCATCGGCCAGTTCGCCCCCGTCCAGGGTAAGGAGCGCCGCGAGCGCCGCGAGCTCGCGGTCGAGCGCCCCCGCGTCCAGACGCCGCGCCATGATCTGTACCAGCCGGTCGATGTCCCCGGTGACCGAGTCGAGCACCATCAGCCCGCCGACGACGCGCACCGCGCCATCGAGGGCGACCACGGCGTCGGTCAGGGGGAGGTCGGGGAGGGCCAGCCCGCTCGCACTGCGGGCGAGCGAGAGCGCGAGCTCACCTTCAGGCGCCGAGCCTAACGCGAGCGCCACCGCGTGCAGCGCGCCGAGCACTCCCTGTTCGTTAGGCGCGTCGAGCACACCGCCCAGTTCGGCGACGAGCGTCGCGACGCGTGTCTCGAGATCGCCGATGGCGGGATTCGCGACCAGCGCCTCGAGGGTGGCCAACCCGTCGGCAACCGGCTGCACGACGTTCACGGCCACCGGGAGCGTCCCCAGCAGCGCAGTGGCGCGCTCCGCCACGAGCCGCAGGGAGCCCTCGAGCCCACCGAGCTGCACGCCGCCAAGTCCGTCGTCGATCTCCGCGAGCTGCGACGCGGACGTGGGGTCCGCGATCCCCTGCAGCGATGCGACCGAACCGCCAGCGCTCGACACGAAGCCCTGCACGAGCGACGAGACGTCGAGCTTGACGCTGAGGTCGGCGCGCAGCGACGCCATCGCTACGACTCCGTCCCGTCGGCGGCGCCAAGCGCCAGGCTCCCGCTCGTCACCGCGCCCCGATTGCGCGGCGTCTGACGAATGGCCGCGAGGATGGCGCGTGGCGTGAGTTCCGCCAACGCGGACCGGTGGATGCGCAGCCCGAACATCGACGCCGAGCGTGCATCGTTCGCCAGCAGGAGCAGGTGTCTGGGTGGCTGCGCGCTTATGAGCGCAAAATGGGCGTCACTCCATTCGGCGCTGTCGGATCCGACGATGGTGACGTGCGGTTCGAGCGTCGCGAGATCGCCAGCGAGGGCATCGCTCGACGCACAGTGCCCGACCACCACGATGTCATCCTGGGCGGCGAATGTCTCGTTCAGGATGTCGCGGTGCATCGCCGGCATCGGTCCAAGCAGCACGCGTATCGGTTCCACAACCCTTCCCCCGCGTTGAGCTGACGGGCAAGGTGTGGCTCGCACCGCGGGCGCCGCATGAACCGAAGGGGCCGAATTCGGTTCAGCGGGGGACTAGATCCTTGGATTCATTGCGCTCCGCAGCCGGGACGCCGCCTGCCCGCGACGCTGCACACCGAGTTTGGAGAGGACGTGGTGCACGTGGTTCTTCACCGTGGCCACCGAAATGTTGAGCCGAACGGCGATCTCCTTGTTGGAGAGCCCCTCGTCGAGCAGCGTGGCGATCTCGAGTTCGCGCTCGGTCAGTTCGGTCGTATCGTCGCGCGCCGGGGCGTGACGTGCCTGTCCGGCCAGGCGTTGCAGCAGGACGGCGGTCACGCGGGCCGACATGAGCGCGTCGCCGTGGATGGCGGCAATGACCGTTTCGATGAGCCGTTGCGACGGTGCATCGCGACTGACGAAGGCGGTCGCCCCTCCCTCGATGCAGTCCAGCAGTTCATCGTCGGCTTCGGGCACGCCGAACAGGATGATCGCGAGTTGCGGAAGACGGGTCCGGATGGTCCGGATCGCTCGGCAGGCGTCCGGCATGGCCACGTCGAGGAGGACGGCATCGGCACCCGCGGCCTCGACCGCGCCGGCGAGCGCAGCAGTCGGCACCACGCCCGTCAGATGCAATCGTCCGTCGGCCGCCAGCACGAGCGCGAGCCCCTCGGCGTAGAGTGGCACGTCCGTGGCCATCACGATGGCACTGGGGGCACGCGTGACGGTCGCACGCATCGACTCGCTGCCCGTCGAGACGGGCGAGGGTTCGTTCATTCCTCTCCTGTCGCGCAGACGGTGAGGGGTGATGCCGGGGGCGACGCCCAGCCGGGGAGGGAGACGCTAGAGGAAATGCGCGGCGAGGGCAAGTGTGATGCGCGCGCACCACATCGCGAATGGCTGTGCTTGCATGTACTGCGCGCGCCAGCACGAGTCGGCGGCACGCGTCACCGTCGATGCGTCGCCGTCGCTGCGAATACAGCGAAGGGACACCGGAGCGCGTTAGGCGCAGAGCCAAACCGTCGAAAGCGTTCCGCCCCGGCGACGAAACCTCCGCCGCATGGACGCCGTCGCGCCATCCTCCGGCTGTTCGCACGACCCGTGGGCGTTCCGATGGCGTTCCTGTGGCCTTCCTCTGGCTTTCCTCTGGCCTTCCTGTGGCGTTTCAGGCACGGGCGCTGCCCTGACACCTTAGTTGAAGCTCCTACGTACCGCGTTTACCATCGATCGCGGTCTGACGGCGTCTGCTGGCCGATGGCCCGATGCACACACAATGAGCCGGGTAGACAGACCATGGTGGAGATCACGAACACCGCCGAATTTTCGGCCGTCCTCGACGAGACGATCGCAGAGATCGATGCCTTGGTGGTGGCTGAGCCGGACTACCGCGTCTGGGGGATGTTGCAGCAGCAACTGCACGCCCTCAAAGACTGGAGCAAGACCACAACAACGCCAGGCGCTGAGAGGCTGCATGCCATCTCCATCGGTCTGATCGCCGCACGCGAGCTTGAGCCGACGAACGAAGCATGGATGCAGGACCTGATCGACCGGTTGCATCTCTTGCACTACTATTGGCGGCATTGGCCAACGGGACCAGCGCCGACCCTTACGCCTCCGAGCAAGGGAGCGCGGAAACTCACCATGACGGTTGTGGTGCTCGTGCTGCTGGTAGGGGGATCAATCGTCGCGCTGCGCTCGGTCGCACGCGCGCAGGCAGGGCCACCGATACCTCTTGGGCCGCCGACCCCCATACCCGGCGCCCTGGCGACGCTCACATCCTCGCTTGAGCCCTACGTGTTCAGCCTGCGCCACAATCCAGAGAGTGAGCGGCACCTGATCCAGTTGAAGCTCACGGACCCCACGAAGCGTCGGCCTGATCGCCTGATCCCCATCGCCAGGCACATGCGAGCCAATGCATTGCGATTTGACGCAAAACTGCTTGGGGACGACGGACAGCGTCTCTGGTTCTTTGTCGGACGCATCGGTGCCTGGGACTATCGGAAGGAAACGCTCGTGGATGCCGACGATCTTCGCCGAGCGAACCCTGCGCTTGGCACGTTCGCGCCGAAAGACAACCGCGGTGATCCCTTGATCAGTCGGTCCGTGGCGCGGGTCGCCCAGCCCGCCCGAGACTTGTGGAGCGGCGAGGCGCGGTTGTACGGATTTGACGGACGCCTGCAGGTGACCACGCCGGATTTCCGCGGTGTGTACGCGATCGATCCCGAAACACTCCGCGCCGACGTCAAGTAGCGCGTCGGCCGGGCGTTCTGCGCGGCAGAAGCGTGTCAGGGCTCATCCCTCGCGCGTCCTCCTGCAGCAACCGCCGCTACACGCCGCCGCGCGGAAGCAAAAGCGCGTACAAGAGAAACCCTCCGCCCAGCAGCGCACCGAGCGCGAGAAGCGGTAGTCGTTTCGTCGCCATCGGGACAGACCACGCTGCGAAGCGATGATGTAGCTGCCACGGGACGGCGAGCAGCACCACGGACGTACCGATCAAGAGCCATCCGAACACTCGAAAGCCCGTGGCGAACTGCACCCGCTCGGCCGAGCGCACAAGCGAAGCACCGACCACGATGCGCACAGCCAGCTCTGCGAAGTGAGCACTTGCGGAACTCGCGAATCTCTCGAGGAAGCGCTTCGCGGACTCTGGTCGCAACAGCGCCGCGATCCCGAGGCCGATCAGGTATGCTGCCGCGAGAATCACCGCCGAGCTAGCAAACAGGGTCATGAAGGCAGACCACCCCATGTCATCTCATGCTGTGCAGCTATCAACCGCGGCAACGACGTGCCCCCGGCCGCCCGTCCAATCTTCTATCTTGGTTTGGAGGTTCACAAGGAGTCCGATTCACTCGGTACGCACGGGCGCTCGGAATCACGCGGGACGAGCGCCGCGAACTGCTGCGAATTCGGACGACTGTCCTCTCCTGTCAGCCATTCGGTCCGAGACCCCCCGATGACTCCCCATGTTGCGCTCGTCTACTTCGAAGGGTGTCCTCACGCCGACGAGGCCCGCCGGCGTATGGCACAAGCACTAACCGCGGCAGGCCTCGACAGCCGCTGGGACGAATGGGATACGGGATCGCCTGCCACACCCGAGCCATACCGCCGCTTCGGTTCTCCAACGGTCCTCGTCGATGGCACCGATGTCGCAGGCGGTGTTGAAGGGAGCGGGATGGGGTGTGTGGTCGGAGGTGCACCGGCGATCGACGACATCCTCGCCGCCCTGCGGAGCACGGCGCCGAACCAGCTGGAGTGACCGATGCAATGAACGTGTCGGGAACGCTGCGCAACGCACTGTGCATCGTCGAAAACGGCCCCCTACCGACGGTACCGAGCGAGTTCGCCCCAGGGGCGATAGGGGTGCGTTAGGTCGCTCGCGGGAGCGTGTGCATGCATCGCCTGCTTATCGGCTATCGCCAGAGATTCATCGCCGCCTGATAGAGCGCATACTGCCTCGGCGCGTCGGACTGGATGATCTGGTGGACTGCAAGAGGCGGCACTTCGACGCTGTCTTTCCCAACGAAGGAAAATCCGCCCGGCACGAGTCGCGCATCGTAGCCGTACCACTCCTGAAGGAATGGACGCACGTGCGGACGATTTGACGGGTCGGTGAACAGGTGGCAGAAGTCACGAAAGGTCATCTCGTAGCCTGTGCGGGGGTACTGGGTGCCCGTCAACACATCGGGAACAGCCGTCACCCGGCAGGCCGGACACTCGACTTGAGCGCCGAGCATGATGAACGACGTCTCAAGCGTTGCATGGCAACGCGGGCAAGCGGTCTTCATGGGGCGGATTGAGGGATAGAAATCGAGCGAAGCCGGGCGATTCGGCGAAGTACGCGCCGAGCAGAAGATCGCAATATCCTCCTGTTCTGCGAGCGGGTCGAACAGGTCATCCAGTTGCATGCTGGCGGCCACGTCGCCGCGCTCCCAGAGGACGTTGACCATACCGCCCACCAGCGCACTTTCGGGTAGCGGTCTTTGGCATGGCTGCGTGCAGCCACTTCCGCTGCCAGTCCAATCAAGACGGGCGCGTCCGTCAATTCGTGACGCATGAACTGCGGCATGAAGTGGTCGGCGTCAACGACGGTGAGTTGTCCGTTACGCTGAACGGCTTCCAAGTCGACTCCTGCGGCCTCCGGGCGCCGGCAGAAGGCCTTGCAATGGTCCTGTGTCGGTACCAGGATTACGCCCTCGCCGTTGCGAGCGCTGCGGCGGCGAAGCGACTGGGGGCGCGGTTGAGGAACTCCTGGTATGTTCCATCGCTATAGCTCCGGCAACGATCGGTTTGCGTGGCGGCCTAGACGGTCGATCGGCGAATATACCACAAACGCTGCCTGCCGTTTGGGGTCGCGGGCCATGCGGTCACGTGACAGGAAGGGATGCACCGCCTCCGCACGACTCATGCCTTGTGAAATGAAAAACTGTCGGGTACCTGCTCCGGTGTTCGCGATTAAACGACGCGCGCAGTCGTCGCTCGTTGCATCAACTCCGGTATTCCCTCCGACAGTCGCGCGATGCCGACGCCGTTTCAGTCTCACCGTCTCGTTAGTTCAGAATCCTCCACGGACAAAGACGCGAGCAGCCCGATGAGGGCGGCAGGATCAACTGGCTTCACCAAGTGAGCGTTGAACCCGGCTTCTGTGGTACGGCGATGATCCTCTTCCTGGCCCCACCCGGTCAGGGCGATCAATACCAGGCGCTTGCCCCACGTCTCCTCCCGGATGCGGCGGCAGGCGTCATATCCGTTCAACTTCGGCATCCCGATGTCCAGCAGCACCACGTCTGGGTGGAATCGCTCCGCGGCCTCCACGCCTTCGAGGCCGTCGTAGGCGGTCTCCACATCGTAGCCAGTCTGCCGCAGCAGCATGGCGAGCGTGTCTGCTGAGTCTCGGTTGTCATCCACGACGAGGAGGCGACGGGCGGTCCTGACTAGTTGTCCATTGCCACTCGGCGCCAGCGACTGCGACGGCTTGGGAAGATCGAGCAGGACAGGCAGGCGCACGACGAACTCACTCCCCTTGCCGACGCCTTCACTGCGGGCCTCCACCTGGCCGCCGTGCAGTTCGACCAGCCGCCGCACCAGCGACAGGCCGATGCCGAGTCCGCTCTGCGACCGCTCTAACGAGCGGTCCACCTGGAAGAAGATCTGGAATAGACTGGGTAGCTTGTCGACGGGGATGCCCACGCCGGTATCGTGCACCCGCACCTCGACGTCGTCGCCTCGCTGGACGGCGGAGAGCCTGATGTGGCCTCCTCGTTCCATGTATTTCGCGGCGTT
>JBDTUA010000017.1:0-31591 GCA_040007995.1 Gemmatimonadota bacterium
GACGTGCGACGCGGGTATTCACCGTCGTCTTTGCAGCAGTCGCGGTGACGGGCGGCGTCATTCAGACCGTCCGAGACGGCGCCGCCGCTCCGGTAACCGGCGCGTCACCACCGGACGACGCCCCGAGCGTGCTCTTCCTCGTGCTCGATACAGTGCGCGCCCTGGAGCTCAGCGCCTACGGCTACGAGCGCGCCACGTCTCCCCGGCTGGCCGCGCTTGCGGCGGAAGGGGTGCGCTTCGACCGCGCGGTCGCGACGGCACCGTGGACGCTCCCGTCACACGCATCGATGTTCACCGGGCGTTACCAGCGTGACCTGTCCGTCGGATGGACCACGGCGCTCGACACCGTTCCGCCGACGCTGGCCGAGCACTTCGCGACGCGTGGATACGCGACCGGTGGCTTCGTGGCGAACCTGCGATACTGTGCGCGCGAGTACGGACTCGGGCGCGGCTTCCAGGTATATCGAGACTTCGCGCTTATCGGGAGCCAGCTGATCGGCTCGACGATGGCGGGGCGTCGCCTGATCGGGCTCTACGACGACGTGGCCGATCGCTACGTACTCGCCGGCCGCAAGGATGCCGCGCTGGTCGTCGATGAGTTCCTCGACTGGCAGCGATCGCAGGGGAGCCGTCCATATTTCGCCTTCCTCAACTTCTTCGACGCGCACGAACCCTACGCACCGGATGCGCCCTACGACCTGCAGTTCCTCGACGCGGAGCCCGCGACGCGGAATCTGGTCGTCGGGCGCAAGCACGAGCCGGCGGAAGTCGTGGGATTGCGGGGCGCCTACGACGGTGCGATCGCCTCGCTCGACGCCCAACTGGGTCGTCTCTTCGACGAGCTGTCGCGCCGACAGCTGCTCGATCGCACGATCGTCATCGTCACCTCGGACCATGGGGAGGAGTTCGCGGAGCACGGCTACATGTCGCACGGCAACGGTCTCAACTTTCCCGCGCTGCACGTGCCGCTGATCGTGCGCTGGCCGCGCGGCGGACTTCCCGCGGGCGCGGTGGTCGAGACCCCCGTCTCGCTCGTGGACCTCGCGGCGACCGTCATCGACCTCACCGGAACGACTGACCGTTCGCTCCTCCCGGGGGCGTCGCTGGCCCCGCTCTGGCGCAGCGACTCGGCCGCGCACCGCTCAGCGATTCTCTCCGAGTTGTACTGGGTGCGGAACCAGCCGGAGTGGTATCCGGTGTCTGGGGGCAACATGCGATCGCTCGTGCGTGGACGCTTTCACTACATCGCCGGCCCCAGCCAGCGCGAGGAGTTGTACGACATCGCGGTCGATCCGTTCGAGCGGCGCGACCTGATGCAGGAGAGTTCGCTCGCCGACACGCTGGTCGCGCTGCGATCGGCGATGGCCGAATTCCCGGCCGCTGATCGCGGCGGACGGTAGATCGCCCGGACGACCGGTCACGACGGGCGGGCGAACGCTTTATATCGTTAGTGCAGGCGTGAGCGAGGCGGCGGCCAACCGACGCCAAGCAGGGCGCTGATGGCCGCACGGTAGCGCGGCAGCGCGGCCTGGCCCGCCGGCGTCGCCGAGAGGTCATTCACCTCCGCGGTGTCGGTGCGCCAGGCGAAGAACTGCTCCTTGCCATTGCCGTAGTGGATGAAGTGTCCGGCGGAGTCGATCGTCGCCTTGATGGGACCGAAGCGCGTCAGGTTCACCTTCGACGGATTCACCGCCGCCGCCGCCTCGGCCATGATCGGACTCTGCCCCTCGCTGCTGCCGGTGGACCAGGCATGCGCGAGCGAGATGCCGGGCAACGTCCCCGCCGGCGCCCCACCCAGGTCGAGCAGTGTCGCTGCCATGTCGCGGAGCGAGACGATCGAGGCAATGCGCTGGCCGGCCGGCACGCGCCCCGGTGCGCGTACGAGCAAGGGCACGTGCAAGAGGGGGAGGTACAGCGAATTCCCGTGCGAATCGATGCCGTGCTCACCGAACTGCTCGCCGTGATCCGCCGTCACGATCAGGACCGTGCGTTCGAGATCGCCGCGCTCGCGCAGGCGATCGACGATGCTGCCGATGATGCTGTCCTCGTACGCGATTCCACCGTCGTACCGGTCCTGCTCCGTCTTGCCACCGTCAAAGCGGGTCCGGAACTCTGGCGGCGGCTCGTACGGGGCGTGCGCATCCATGAAGTTCAGCATCGCGAAATACGGGCGACGCCGCTCGCCGTCGTGCCAGGTGAAGAAGTTCCGGGCGATGTCGCCCGCGCTTTGGGGCTGCGATTTCCGCACCATTTCGGTGCGGAGGTTCGGGTTGGTGATGGCGCGCCGGAGCTTCCACCGTTCGCCATTTTCGAGTCCCTCCAGTATCAGTCGGCCGGAGCCGGTCTGGCTCAGCGTGGTGCTCCACAGCGCCTGCCGGAAGGAGAACGGGAAGTCTTCGTAGTGCGAGAAGCCGCGGGAGATGCCGAGCTGATAGCCGGCGTATCCCGCGTTGGCCATGAAGCCACCGGTGGCGTATCCGCGCTTCGTGAGGACCTGCGCGACGGTGGTGAGGCTGTCGTACATCGGGTTGAGGTAGTCGGCCCCCGCCTGGCTCGCCCACAGCCCCGTCATCATGCTGGCGTGCGACGGCGCCGTCCACGGCGCCGCGGAAAAGGCGAGGTCGAAGACGGTCGACTCGTGGGCCAGCGCGTCCAGCACAGGGCTCGTCGGCCGCGCGTAGCCGTACAGGCTGAGGCTCGAGGCGCGGACGGTGTCGAGGATCAGCAGGACGATGTTCGGGGCGTCGGACGCCTCCGGGATTGCCGCGGGCGTGGCCGGCGCAGCCGAAGCCCGCAGGCGCGTCCCCGACAGCAGCCCGGTGATGCCTAACGCGACAACGCCGCCGACCGCCAGGCGGCGTATCAGGCGCATGCTACGCGTGCGATCAGCGGCGACGCGCGCCCCGATGACCGTCCCGAGCCCGATCGCAAGGATGACTTGCGAGACGGGATGGATCTTCTGGTAGAGCAGCAGGACGGCGAAGACGGCGAGCGAGGCGAAGATCGACACCGCCAGGCGCAATCCCGCCCATCGGCGCATCACGGTCACCAGCAGCGCCACGGGGATCGCGGCCGCCAGGAACCACGCCAGGTAGCCCCCGAACGAGAGCCACGCGAACTCCCGACTCGTCCAGGTGAACTCCTTGAGCACGCGGAAGCGGAACTCGACCTGCGCCACATGTAGGCAGGCCACGAGCGCGGCTCCGGTCACCGCCAGCCACAACACGTCAACGATCGAGGCGCCGGCGCGCGGCTGCGCGGGCGTCGAGTCAGGACTGGGACTGGTCATGGCCGATGTGTGGATCTGGAAGCGACGCTCGGAGCCGCCAGCGTCCGCGCGACGGCGGCGTCAAAGGCCGGGGCGAGCGCCGCGTGTGCCCCCTTGGCGAGATCCACGGTCTCCTCCGGATCCCGGCGATACGCGTAGATCTGGTACGAGCCGTCGCCATTGCGGATGTAGTGAAGCGTGTCGTCGGCCAGGGCGTGCATGTCCCCCTTGGCGTTCAACGCCTTGGGATCGGCGTTGATCCCGCGGCTCAGCTCCGCGATGGCGGCGCTCGTGCGCGCCGTGCTGTCCTGCCACGCGCCAGCGAGCGAGGTCCCGCCGAGACCGCGCCCGTCCGGGAGCGCTCCCAGGTCGACGAGCGTGGCCGCCAGATCGCGCAACGACACGGGCTGCGAGACGCGCGCCCCCGCCGGAACCCGTCCTGGAAAGCGGATGAAGAGCGGGACGTGCGTCAGCTGTTCGTACAGCGAGTTGCTGTGCCACCCCAGCCCATGCTCGCCGAACTGCTCGCCATGATCGGCTGCAATCACGAGAATGGTATGATCCAGCTCTCCGCGCGCGCGGAGCGAATCGACCAAGGCGCCGATGGCGTCGTCGATGTAGCGGATGGAACGGTCGTACTTGTCGCGCGCCCGATCGCCGTCGCCGAAGAGCTTGGCGTAGCGGTCCGGCGATTCATAGGGACCGTGGGCGTCGAAATAGTTCAGGAAGGCGAAGTACGGTCGTCCGTGCACCTGCGAACTCCACCGCAGAAACGAGGCATTGATCAGCTCCGCCGGCTTCGGATCGTTGTCCGGATAGGAGTACCGCGGCTCGAAGTCGAAGCGCGCGATCTCGCGCAGGGCGCGGCCGACCCAGTGCTGGCTGACGAGCGCGTGCCACGTGTTGCGGATCGAGTTCGCCTGTCCCAGCGATGTGGTGAAGACCATCTGGGTGAGCGACCGGCGTTGATCCTCGTAGCGCGAGAAGCCGCGATCGAGCCCGAAGCCGCGCGGGGTGGCCACGAGATTCGCCGTGAAGCCGCCGGTGGCGTAGCCGTAGGAGGCAAAGACCCCCGCGAGCGTCGCGTGCGCTCCGTCGAGCGGCGTGGTCCAGTTCCCCGTCTGCTGGCTCGAATAGCGCCCCGTGAACATCGACGCGTGCGACGGGAGCGTCCACGAGGCAGTGGAGAACGCCCAGTCGAAGGTCGTGCCCCCGGCCGCCAGGGCGTCCAGCGAAGGTGTCGTCGCCCGCTCGGCGCCATAGAGCGAGAGCGAACTGGCGCGGACGGTGTCCAGGATCAGCAGGATGACGTTAGGCGCATCGTTCGGTGCCTCGGGAAGGGCCGCCAGCGCCCGACGCTCGTGCACCACGTTCTTCCCGGTTTGATAGCACCAGAGCAGACCCGTGAGGATAGCTCCGGTGAGCGCCACGCGCCCCAGCCCGCGCCGCCAGGCATCGACCCGGCCGGCGGCGGACGTCGACAGTCGCACGCCAATCCCCACGCCTAACGCGAGGGCGGCGTACTGGTGGAGGCGGGGAAAGAGCAGGACGAATGAGAAGGCGGCCAGCGTGCCGAAGAGGAGCATCGACAGGCGCAACGCGGGGAGGCGCCGCACCGCCATGCACAGCCCTGCGAGCGGGACGGCGAGGGCCAGGAAGAGGATGAGGTACCCCAGCGGCGCCATCCACGCAGTATCGGGGGACATCCAGGTGCGCAGCAGGTCGCGCAGCAGGTCGCGGCGCATCCACGACACCGCCGCGTGCAGCAGGCCGACGACCATCGCGCAGGCGACGGCCGTCAGCAGAACGTCGGTCGCCTGTCGCCCAGCCGTACGCTCGGAGGGGAAAGTATCAGGGGTCACGCGTCGAGTCGGCGGGGGAAGGCTTCGCTCGCGGCAGCGCGCGAGGCCAGACCAGGGAATGCTGGCGCACGAGGCCCTGCAACGTGGCGGCAAACAGCATGGAGTCACGACGCGCGGCGACGAGATCGGCAGTCTCCATCGGGTCGTTGCGGTAACGATACGCCTCGAAGATCCCGGCGCCGTCACGCATGACGTGCACCGAATCGTCGACATAGGCCTTCATCGGCCCCAGCGCGTTCTTGAACTGGAGTTGCGGGCGAGTGTTCTGGTCCACTTCGGCGATGACGTCGCTCGCGCGCGCGGTGGTATCGCGCCAGAGGGGCGCAAACGACCGTCCGCCGATCGCGGAATCCTGGGGAATCGAGGTCAGGTCGAGCACTGTGGCCGCCATGTCGACGCCGGAGACCTGCGTCTTCACTCGCATGCCGCTCGGCACCTTGCGCGGATACATCACGAAGAGCGGCACGTGCAGCAGCTGCCGGTACAAACTGTTCCCGTGCGCCTCCTGTCCGTGTTCACCAAAGTGTTCTCCATGGTCGGCGGTGACGATGACGATCGTGTTTTCAAGCGCCCCTCGTTGCTCGAGCCCGCGAAAGAGCGAATCAAGCTGGTCATCGATGAAGCGAATCCCTCCCCGGTATCGGTCCACCGTCCGAGGAGGAGACTTGAACATTGAGTAGTAGGGCTCTGGCGGGCGATACGGCGCGTGGGAGTCGAAGAAGTTGAGAAACGCGAAGAACGGTCGTCCGGCGGGGAGCGCGTCGGCCCAGCGCGTGAACTCTTGCCGCACCTGATCCGCGCGCTTGTCGTCGTGAGACTTCTCCGTAAAGTGAGGCGAGAAGTCCGCCCGAAACAATCGTTTCACAGCGGTCTTCCAACCGCGTCCTTCTTCCCACGCGCTCCAGAAGAGCTGCACATTGTCGGACTGGGTGATCGTCGTCGACTTCGCAACCTCCTCGAACGTATTCATGAGGTCATCGTACCGCAGGAAACCCTGCGCGAGACCGCTTTCAAATCGGGTGGCAACAAAATTCGCGGTAAACGCGCCAGTGGCCCAGCCGTGCTCCTGCAGCACATCGGCCAGCGTGCGATGGTCGGGCGAGAGCGCAGTCGTGAACGACGCGCCGTGAACACTCGGATACTGTCCCGTGAAGAGCGACGCGTGCGACGGGGTCGTCCACGGGGCGGTCGAGTACGCCTGATCGAAGACTGTCGCCTGCTGCGCCCAGCGCACGAGATTCGGCGTGGTCTCCTCGGTGGCACCATACAGCGACAGATAGTCGGCACGAACCGTGTCGAGGATAATGAGCAATACGTTAGGCGCGCCGTCGGGAGCCGGCGGGAGTGACGCAATGGCCAACCGCTCCTGAGCGACCCGATGGCGTGGGAGCCAGAGGGAGAGCCCGACGACCAAGGCCCCGCCGCCGATCGCCAACGCGGCGCTGGCAGTGCGAACGACACGCTCACGGCGAGCCAGCAGTCCCGACAAGGGGAGCGCGATGCCACACGCCAGCACGAGCGAGGCATATCCTTGGATCTGCGGAAACAGGAGGAGCAGTGCGAAACAGATCAGCGTGCACCACGTCCACAGCGTCACGCGCCTCGGCCAGCGATTCCCGAGGACAAGGGTCAGCGCGAGAAGCACAACCGCCACAGGGGCGAAGACGATGACATATCCCAACGGGACACGCCACACGAGGTCGCGCGATTCCCAACCCCAGCGAAAGATGCTGAAGCCGAGGCGCAGCGATCGCGCCACAAAGAGTTGGAGAAATCCGGCCACCACCGCGGCTGCGACCCAGAGCAACAGTTGCTCGAGCAGAAGCGACAGCCTGCCACGTGCAGTCGAGGAAGAGCGGTGTGCGTTGGGCGCCATGCGCGTCGTGTAGGATGAAACCGAGTTCCCGAGCCGCAACCCAGTCGATCAGCGCGAGTGAGGCCGACGACTGAGGTCGGTCCGGCGTCTCAGCGCACGAGCCATGCCATCTGGCATCTCGAGCTGCCGACGCCTCACGAGTGACGCGCGCAACGACTCCGCCCCCTCCGACGGTCCGATCCTTGCTTGCGCCCAAGCTGCCCCACGGGCGAGCGTTGCACATGGATTCGCGTGACCGTCGGGCACTGAGACGAAGCTAGCAGGTCACGCCGGCAGACCTATCTCGGTAGCGCCGCGCGAGGCGCACCGTATGCGCCAATCGACTCGCGACGCGCACGCACTACTCGAGGACCGAAGGGACCCAGATGCCGACATCGACCGCCGACCGTAACGCAGGAGAGACACCGTGGCCCGCGACGCGTGCCTTCTGGTGGCTCCTCCTGGCCGGCGCCCTGGCCGGGTCGCTGGGTGAAGCCTCGCTCATCCTCGGTGCGCGCTATGTGCTGCACCGCTTCACGCTGTTCAATCCGCAGGGGGTTTGGATGGCGCCGATCGCCAACCTCCTGCTCCTCGTCGTCCCCTTGGGCGTGGTCTGGCTCATCGCGCGTCGCTGGAGCGCCAAAGCCGCGATCGTGGCCACGGCGTTCTGCGCCGCGCTGGCGGCGGCGCTCGAGCCGCTCATGATCGTGCGCGATCGTGTCCACCCGATCGCGTTGCTGCTCCTCGCCGTCGGTGTTGCGTCGCAGGTCGCGCGGTTCGCCCGCGCCCGCCCCGCGCGCTTCGCGCGCGTCGCGCGCGTGCTCACGGTGCTCATGCTCGCGGTCTCGCTCGCCGGTGCGATCTCGTACAACGCGGCACGTGCATGGCAGGAGCGCCAGTCGCTCGCCGCGGTCGGGCGCGCCGCCGACGGGGCGCCGAACGTCATCCTGCTCGTCCTCGACACCGTGCGGGCCCTCTCGCTCAGCGCCTACGGCTACAACAGGGAAACATCCCCGTTCCTTGCCGAACTCGCCGGGCGTGGTGCTCGCTTCGATCGCGCAGTCTCCACCGCCCCGTGGACGCTCCCCTCGCACGCCACGATGTTCACCGGGCGCTATCCCCACGAGCTGTCGTCGGGGTGGAGCACGCCGCTCGACGCGGCAGCTCCAACGCTCGCCGAGCGCCTGGGTCAGCACGGGTATCACACCTTCGGCGTCGCCGCCAACCTGCGCTACTGCTCTTACGAGTTTGGGCTCAGCCGAGGCTTTGACCGCTACCGCGACTACGACATCTCGCTGAGCGAGATGCTCCGGACCTCCAAGTTGACGCTGACGGCGGTCGCCGCCTTCAACGAGCTGGGTGGCCGTGAAATCAGTCCGGGTCGGCAGTCGGCCGCGCGCATCAACGAGCGCCTGCTCGCGCTCCTCGACGCGCGCGGCGAGGGTCCCTTCTTCGCCTTCGCCAACTACTACGACGCGCACGGCCCCTACAATCCCGCCTCCCCGTTCGACACGCTCTTCCTCGGGCGTCAGCCGCTGACGCGCGATCCCGGCGGCGAGAGTTTCAGCCCTGCCGAGACGCAGGACCTGCAGGCGGCGTACGACGGCGCCATCGCCGCCCTGGACCAGCAGCTACGCGACCTGTTCCGCGAGCTGCAATCGCGCGACCTGCTGCGGAACACGATGGTCATCGTCACGGCCGACCACGGCGAGGAGTTCAACGAGCACGGCCTGATGAACCACGGCAGTTCGCTCTACTTCCCGTCGGTCCATGTCCCCCTGCTCATCGTGCAGCCCGGGGCGATACCGCCGGCCACCGTCGTCGACAGCGCCGTCACGCTCCGCGATCTCGCGTCGACGATCCTCGACGCCGCGATGGTCCCCGACTCGGCGACGCTCCCCGGGCGATCGTTGGCCCGTTGGTGGCGCCCGGCGCAGACCACCGCTTCCAGGCCGTCATCCTCCGATAGCGCCTCGCGACTGATAGCCGAAGTCGACTTCGCGAAGAACCTGCCGAAATCGTTCGCCATCTCCAAGGGCGACATGAAGTCGGAGATCGTGGACGGTGTGCGCTACATCCTGCGCGGCGACGGCCACGGGGAGATGTTCGACATCGCGCGAGATCCCTGGGAGCGCACCGATCTCGCGCCGGACCCGGCACACGCCGCCGAGGCGTCCGCCCTTCGCGCACGCGTCCTCTCGATTCCGAAGCGCGGCGGGCCGACGCCCTGAGCCTAACGGGGCACGGCCCGCGTCGCGCGCTGCCGCCACTCCGAGCCCAGGAGCGACGCGAGGATGCTACGACTCTCCTGCCGCGCCAGGTCGCCGACAGCCGTGGTGGACAGGTCACCTCGTCCCGCCGTGTCTCCCTGCCACGCGAAGACCTGTTCGACGCCGTCGCCCCGATGGACGTACTGAAAGCTGCCGCGCACCACCGACTTCATGGGACCATAGGACGTCGGCCAGTCGTTGGTCATGTTGATCGGCCGTTCCGTCTCGGCGATCGCCGGACTCAGGCTGGACACAGCTGCTCCGCCAGGCGCCGCCCACGCGGCCGCGAGCGAAGTCCCGGTAATGCGCCCTTGGGGGAGCGCGGCGAGGTCGAGCAACGTGCTGGGGATATCACGGAGCGAGACGACGGCCGGGATCCGCAGCCCCGCCGGGACCCGTCCGGGGGCCCTCATGAGCAGCGGAACATGCAGCAGTTCCAGATAAAGCGAGTTGCCGTGTCGGGTCAGGCCGTGTTCTCCCAACTGCTCGCCGTGATCAGCCGTGACGACAAAGACCGTGCGCTCGAGTTCACCGCGCTCGCGCAGTCGTGCGACGAGGCTGCCGATGATCGAGTCCTCGAAGGCGATGGCACCATCGTAGCGATCGATGTCGCGCTTTCCCGCGTTGTAACGATCCTGATTGGGACTGAGATAGGGTTCGTGTGCATCGATGAAGTTGAGCATCGCGAAGTACGGTCGCGCGCCCACCTGGTCGCGCCAGCCGAAAAAGTTGTCGACGATGGTGTTGGCGGGATTCTTGTCGGCGCGCTTCAGGCCGATGATGCGAAACGAAGAGCGGGTGAGCGCGCGGCGCACGCGCCAGAGACTGCGGTTGCGCACCGCATCGATCAGTCCCTGTGAAACGTCGAGCTGCGTGAAGGTGGTGCTCCACATCGCTTGGGCGAGCGACGCCGGGTAGTCGTCGTAGCGGATGAAGGCGCGATCGAAGCCCATCTCGTGTCCTCCATATCCCGCGTTCCCCATGAAGGCGCCAGTCGCGTACCCATGGTCGCGGAAGACCTCCGTGACCGTCGGCATCGAATCAGCCATCGGCGAGAGGTAGGTGTTGCCGTTGTGCGTGGGATATCGCCCTGTCAGCATCGACGAGTGACTCGGCGCTGTCCACGGCGCGGTCGAGATCGCGGCGTCGAAGGTGGTCCCTTCCAGTGCGAGTTGCTCGAGGTTTGGCGTCGTGGGACGCTCGTAGCCGTACACGCTGAGGTTCTCCGCCCGTACGGTATCGAGGATCGGGAGGATCACGTTCGGCGCGTCCGGGGGGGCGGGAGGGAGCGCCGCCAGCCGCAACGGCTGCCGCAGTCGATAAACCACGATGTCGGGAATGCCACTCACGAACAGCGCGAGCGCGAGGCCGATCGCGACCTTGCGCAGCAGCGGAAGGCGCCGCTCCGGTGCGCCCGCCAGCCAGCGGCCGCACAGCGATCCGACGCCCACCGCCAGGACGAGCTGCGCCAGCGGGTGCAGCGAAGTGGCATTGAGCAACGCCGACAGCGCCGCGAGGCCCCCGAATACACCCCCCTGCACGAGCGGCGACCCCGCCGCGCGCCAGACTCGCGCGACGACCACCACCGCCAGCCCCACCAACAGAAAGCAGGAGAGGTAGATGACCGGCGAGAACCACGGGAGCTCACGAGCGGAATTACTGAAGCGCCCCAGGGCATGAAGGCGCACCATGACGAGGGCCACGTGCATCGCCCCGGAAGCGAGGGCGCCGGCCACGGCCAGCCAGAGCGTATCTCTCGAGTGGAGCAGTCGCGTCGTCATCAGCAGCACGCCTCCCGACTGTGCGTGCAGGCGTCCCGTGACAGAAGTGACGCTCGGGAGTTCGGCTCGCGATTCGCACTCAATCGCGGTGCAACTTTGGTGCTAGGGCGAGCGCCCGGGTGGCGCACCTTCCCGCGTGCCCACGGAATCAGTCCGCGCCGCCCGCGTCCCGCCCGTCTCTGCCTTCCCCGCTGTCGCGCGGAGTGGCGAAGCGGTAAGCAGCGTCTGAATGCGTCGGCGCATCGCGGCCAGTATCGGATCGGCGTCCGGATCTGCCGCGTGATCTGCGAGTTCGGCCGGATCGTCGCGGTACCGAAAGAGCTGCTCGCGTCCCGTGCCATTGTTACGCACGAAGTGCCAGGCGCTGTCGGTGAGCGAAACCATGTCGCCCAGCGCGAATGGCAGCGTGGAATCGCGGCGTACCCCCTGCTCGACCAGCGAGAGCGGGGCGCTGCCCCGCACTGAGCCGCCCGACCACAACGGCGCCAGCGAGGTCCCGGCGAACGGCGCCGAGTCGTTAGGCAGGGCGAGGGAACTGATGGTGGCCGCCAGGTCGCGCAGTGACACCTCGGGGTCGACGCGTCCGCCAGCGGGCACGTGTCCCGGCCATCGCACGAGAAGCGGTACGTGCAGCAACTTGTAGTACAGGTTGGACGTGTGCTCGTACAGACCATGTTCTCCGAACAGCTCCCCGTGATCGGAGGTGATCACCACGAGGGTGCGATCCAGCTCGCCGCGCGCGCGCAATTGCGCCAGCAGACGCCCGATCTCAGCGTCGATGTAGGCAATCGAACCGTCGTACTTGTCGCGCTCCTCCGACCCACCCGAGAACATCCGGTCGTAGGGGGGCGGCGGATCGTACGGACGGTGCGCATCGTAGTAGTTCATGAATGCGAAGAACGGCCGCGACGAGGCGCGCGCACGCCAGTCGAGAAACTCGTCCGTCAGCGTTGGCGCGGCCTTTTCGGCATTCGCCGGCCGCGCCGGGACGGTCAGGTCGTTGGCCAGGACGGCGCGCCACAGATCGGCGAGGCTGTCGGCCCGGTACAGGGAACGTGCGAACGCGGTCTGTCCCAACGTCGAGGAGCGGAGGACTTGCTCAACGGTGCGGGGAAAGTCGCGATACGACTGGAAGCCGCGCGTGAAGCCCGCGTCCCACCCCGTGTAGTAGAAGTTGGCCACAAAGGCGCCCGTCTCGTAGCCGTGCTTCCGAAAGAACTCAGCGAGCATCGGCGTCGTGTCATGCGTGGCACGCGCCAGGAAGGTGGACCGGGCTCCCGCGGGGCGGATCGGGTACTTCCCGGTGAACATCGTGCGGTGCGACGGTCGCGTCCACGACGCCGTCGCGATCGCGTGCGTGAAGTATGACCCCTCGCGGGCAATGGCATCGAGGTGGGGCGTGGTCCGACGCGCCGACCCCAGTACGCCGAACGCATCCGCACGCGCCGCATCCATCACGATGAGCAGGACGTTCGGCGCGCCGGCCGGCGCACGCGAGACGGACCGCCCGCTGGCGCGCTGCCCACCAATGGCGATCGCCACGCCGGCGAGTGCCAGGAGTGAGGCCGAGGCCACCGCCAGGCGGCCCAGGCTGCGCAAGGCGTACCGCTTCTCGACCACGAACCGCGCAGCCGTCGCACCCAAGCCGAGGGACAAGACACCAACAGCAGCTCGCGCGAGTGCGCTCACCGGCAGCAACGCCGAGAGTGCCGTCATGGCAAAAAAGCCGAAGCCGCACGACCAGAGCACCCACCGCCGTGGCACGAACGGAGCCAGGAGAGCGATCGGAATGGCGACGGTGAGCCAGATCATCAGGGTGGCGGCCGGGGCGAACCAGGCCACGTCACGGCTCACCCCGACAACTTCCTGCCGCACGAACCAGACGTAGCCCCAGCGCGCCACGAAAATCATGGCCGTGAGGAGCGCGGCGCTGGTCGCGATGAGGAACACCTCCCGGGGTCGCCCCCGGCGCGGTACGTCCTCCCGATCGTTGTCGGCGCGAGCGTCGTCCATGATGCCACTACCTCAGCAAGCTGGTTCCTTCCATCGCGCTGGTGGGCGGGACACCCAGCGCACGCAGGATGGTCGGGGCAAGATCGACCATCGAAGCGGCGCCAACGTTGAGCGCACGACTGGAGAAGAGGACGCCGGGGACCAGCTCCGGCGCCACGATGTGATCGCCTCCCCAGCGCCGCTGGTTGTCCTCAATGAGTTCGTCGCCGAATCCGCCCAGCGCCGTGTTCCAGGACACACGATAGCCCACGTTGAAGTTGACGACAACGTCAGGCGATTCCTCGGCGAACGGGCCGCGGTACAACGCGTGACCCGTTCGCGCCCCGACGATCGCTCGCGCTGCACGCGCGGGATCCGGGAGGCCCGCGAGTTCTTCAGACAGCCGTCGTGCGAGCGCATCGGCACCCGATGGCGGCACGATGCCGTCGCGTTCCCGACCGGCAAGATTCAGGTAGATGCTGCCGAGTCCGAGCGCGTACGCCTTCGTCCGCTCCCAGTCCACCGACCGGAAGAAGTCCCCATGGCCAGCCGTTGGCGCTTCGCCGCGGCGGAGCGCAAGGTATCCCTTGGCGTGGAGCCAGTTGTTGAGGTTGACGCCGCGTTGGAACGAGGAAAAGCCGTGGTCGGAGAGGACCAGGACCAGGGTCTCGTCATCGGCGGCGCGAAGCGCCTCGCCCACCACCTCGTCGCAGCGCCGGTAATGGTCCTCGATGACACGGCCGAATTCCCCACCGCGATGCCGATCCTCCGCATTGGCGGGATGGTCGGGCTCGCGAAAGCGCCAGAACATGTGCTGCACGCGGTCCGGGGTGTCGAAGAGCACGAAGAGCAGCCCCTCGCGCAGCCGATCGAGCTCGTGGCGCAGCATCGCCTCGCGTTCGCGCATTGCGTCTTCGCATTGCGACAGGAACGTCTCCTCCGAATACCGACCGTTCGCGAGCCCGGCGTGATCCTCGACCATCCCCGCCGTGTAGAACGCGCCGCCAAGCCGCTCCGACAATTCGGACGCGTAGTCGGCCGGCGCGGAGATGGGATAGAGCGGGGCGTGCGGGTCGAAGTTGGCCGGAGAGACGTAGAGCTCGACGTGCGGCTCCGTGCGCAGGAGCAAGACGCGCATGACGGCGGCGACGCGGGTGAGCAGCCCGGCCCGGAACTTCACGCGCAGCCATCCGCTCCATTGCCCAAGGCGCAGCGTCAGCTCTCGCGGATCGCCCTCGCACGTCAGGGTCGCGGTCGCAGCGGAGTAGTCGATGCGGACCGAGATGGGGAGCGTCAGGTCGCGTCGATGCCTCGGATCGCGCGGCCCCACCAGATGCGCGAGGTACCGGTCGCCATCTCGCTGCAGCGGCACCACCTGCTCGCTCTCGCGCGGAACCGCCGCCTTGTCGGTGGTGATCAGCGTGGAGGTGCCGAGTCCACCGCGCAGGTCGGGGATCCCCATTCCCGCGAGCATCCGTCCCTCGACTCGCTCGGGAGGGTAGGTGCCTGGACAGCGGATGACGGTGGACGGGATTCCGCGCGCGGCGAGCGCCTCCCATATCGTGCCTCCTCGGCGCAGGTTGACCGCGCGCGGTGGCAGCAACGCGCTGGTCTGTTCGTATCGACTGAGCGACAGGTCGGGGAGGTACGTCGCAGGATCACGGCGCAGGAAGTCGAAGATGCCGTGCCCGCCCGGGTTGAGTCCGGTCGCAAAGGTGGACCAGGCGACCGGAGTCTGCGCCGGCGTCGTGGTGCCAAGTCGCTGATAGCTCCCTTGCGCGCGCAAGCGGGCGAGATAAGGGAGCTCGCCCGCTTGCAGCATCTGTTCGACAATCGTGGGCTCAAGTCCGTCGAGCCCGACGACGATGACCTTCCGTACGACGCGCACGGGGGTCAGGCCGGGCGGGAACGGTCGCGCGGACGCGACCCGCCTCCGTCAGCGCTTGGAGAACTTCGACGCGAGCATCTTGACCGCCCCGACGATGCGGCGCCAGAACATGAGGAAAAAGCCGGCGATCGCGGCGAAGACCGACGCGAGGGGCATCAAGGTGTCG
Organism: Gemmatimonadota bacterium; assembly: GCA_040007995.1. Taxonomy (GTDB): domain Bacteria; phylum Gemmatimonadota; class Gemmatimonadetes; order Gemmatimonadales; family Gemmatimonadaceae; genus SCN-70-22. The sequence continues at coordinate 15,083 of JBDTUA010000017.1, forward strand.
GGACCGATATACACGTGAATTTTCTCCGAAAGCTGTGGCCGGGGGGCGTATCCTCCCGTCATGACGACTCATTGCCGGACCGGATTCGACCTCGCGGGTCCCCCGGGCCAGTCTGCTCGGCAACGCTATTGCAAGATCAGGGCACGAACAAGCTTTTCCTCCCCGGGTCTGGGAACGCCCTCAGCTTCGGTCGCGTGGAATCGGCGATACGTGCCGCATCCAGCGCGACTATTCTTATGAGGCCGCGTCACGCCGGGGCACGTAGGGGCGAAAGCCCTCTGATTACTGTACTTCCATCTCTTGAACAGGTATCGACATGAGCAGAGGCGTTACCGTCTGGTTCACCGGACTTTCCGGCTCAGGCAAGACCACCGTTGCCCGCCGCGTACATGAATTGTTGCAGGAGCGCCATATCCTGTCGGAGCGTCTCGACGGAGACGTGGTGCGCCAGACGCTGTGCCGCGACCTCGGCTTTACGAAGGAAGATCGAGACAAGAACATCGAACGTGTGACCTATGTCTCACAAGTCCTGACCCGCAACGGCGTCGTCGTCCTGTCGTGCTTCATCTCGCCGTATGCGCGCATGCGCGACACGGCCCGTCAGGAAATCGGCGACTTCCTCGAAGTATACGTGCGCACGCCGCTCGACGTCCTCGTAGGGCGCGACGTGAAGGGGATGTACAAGAAAGCCATGGCCGGAGAGATCCAGGGATTCACGGGCGTCAACGATCCCTACGAGGAGCCGACCTCGCCCGAATTGATCCTCGACACGGCGGTGGAGTCGATCGAAGAGAGCGTCGCCAAGGTGATGCAGCTGCTCGCGGAGCGCGGGTACCTGGCGGGGGGCGCAACGGACAGCGCCGCTTCGTCCAAGCAGGTCGAGCAGGCGAAGCGGGTGCCCGGGCCGATTGCGCCTCACGGCGGGACGCTGATCGACCGCGAACTGACGGGCGAGGCGCGCCTGCAGGCGATCGAACACGCGAAGGATCTCAAGGTCTTCGATCTCGATGATCGCGAGGCGAGCGACCTCGAGCTGATCGGCGTGGGCGCGCTCTCGCCCCTCGTCGGCTTCATGCGCAAGGCGGACTACGACACGGTCGTCGACTCGATGCGGCTGTCGGATGGCCTTGTCTGGGCGCTCCCGGTGACGAAGGCCGTTTCGAAGGAGGAGGCCGCCAGCGTCAAGGTCGGCGAGGAGATCGCCCTGCGAGACCCCAACGGACAGCTCATGGGGATCATGCGGATCACCGACATCTACGGCTACGACAAGGCGCGCGAGGCGCAGCAGTGCTTTGGCACGACCGAGACGGCGCACCCCGGGGTCGCGCGTCTGATGGCGCAGGGTGATATGCTGCTCGGCGGACCGGTGCAGGTCATCAACCGCCCGGAGCACGAGCAGTTCAACGAGTACCGCCTGACACCGCTGCAGACCCGGATTCGCTTCGACGAGCTAGGGTGGAAGACGGTGGTCGGCTTCCAGACCCGCAATCCGGTGCACCGGGCGCACGAGTACCTGCAGAAGGTGGCGATGGAGATGGTCGACGGGTTGCTGCTGCACCCGCTCGTTGGCGCCACGAAGTCGGACGACGTCCCGGCCGACACGCGCATGAAGACCTACGAGGCGATCCTCGAGCACTACTATCCTGCCAAGCGGGCCACGCTGTCGGTCTTTCCCGCTGCGATGCGTTATGCAGGTCCGCGTGAGGCCGTCTGGCATGCGATTGCGCGCAAGAACTACGGGTGCACGCATTTCATCGTCGGGCGTGATCACGCTGGCGTCGGGAACTATTACGGCTCGTACGATGCGCAGGTGCTGATCGACAAGTTCCCGCAACACGAACTCGGAATCGTGGCGCTCAAGTTCGAGCACACGTTCTACTGCGCGACCTGCGGCAACATGGCGTCGACGCGCACGTGCCCGCACGACAAGACGCACCACGTGATCCTGAGCGGGACGAAGGTGCGCGAGATGCTCAGCGCGGGTGAGCTTCCGCCGCCCGAGTTCACGCGCCCCGAGCTGGCGCGCATCCTCATCGAGGCCTACAAGGCGAAGAGCTGAGTGATGACTCGCGCTCCGGACGCGTACGCAGACCTGCAGCTGCATTCCACCGCCTCCGACGGCTCGGATTCGCCGTCGGAGGTGGTGCGGCGGGCCCACGCGCTGGGCTTCGCCGCCATCGCCCTCACCGACCACGACACTCTGGGTGGCGTGACGGAGGCGATGGCGGCCGCCGCATCGATAGGGCTGGAAGTGATCCCCGCCTGCGAGATCTCGACGCTCGACGATGAGGAGCGCCAGGTCGACATGCTGGCCTACGGCGTCTCGGTGGATGATGCCGGCTTCGGCCACCTGCTGCACTCGCTGCGCGACGGGCGCTTTGCCCGGGCGTGGGGGATGGTCCAGAAGCTCAATGAGTACGGGTACGCGGTCGACTTCGACCGGGTGATCGAGATCGCCGGCGGGACGGAAAACATCGGGCGGCCGCATGTGGCCCGCGCGATGGTCGAGGTCGGGATCGTCCCCGACGTCAAGTCGGCCTTCGTCCCGGAGCTGATCCTCGACGGCGGTCGCTGCTACGTGCAGCGGGTCAAGGTGACGCCGGCCGAGGCGATCGGGGCGATCCATGCCGCCGGGGGGCTCGCGGTCGCGGCCCATCCGGGGCGCACGGGTCTCAGCGACGACGACATCGCGCAATTCGCGGCGTGGGGACTCGACGGGATCGAGGCCCTGTACTCGCAGCACAGCGAGGCGCAGACGGCGCACTTTACGGCGCTCGCCGATCGGCATGCCCTGCTGGTCACCGGGGGCTCCGACGATCACGGCGACATCAACGAGGGGCGACTCATGGGGCGCATCCGACTTCCGTATGCGCACGTCGCGCGATTGAAGGACGCCATCGCGCGACGTGGGGGGGTGGGGCCGCGCTGAGCGACCCGTTGCCTCCTCCACGCCGCCCGCGTCTCCCCTGTGCTCTCCCTCATCGTCTCCTGACGCGCGTCCCCTCTTCCACGCATGGGCATCTTTTCCGTCGACGCGTCACGCGCTGCACCTGACGGCCCCGTTCCCCGGCGGCCGGCGTTCCGATGGCCGGACGAACGCCAGCTGCGCCCGCCGGATGAGCCACCACCTCCGATTCGAAGCGCGGGATGGGAGGACTGGGGACAACGTCTCATCGTGACGATCGGGATTGTGGCGTCGGTGGGGATCTACCTGGCGCCGCTTCCCGATGGCCTCAGCCTCGAGGGGAAGAAGGCGTTCAGCGTCTTCGTCCTCTGCACCACCATCTGGATCTCGAACGCGCTCCCGTACGGCATCACGGCGTTGCTGGCGGTGGCCGGACTCGGACTCACCGGGGCCATGAAGCCCGCCGACGTTTATTCGTCGTTTGGCTCGTCGGCGATCTTTTTCCTGATGGGGATCTTCCTCATCGGCGGCGCGCTGACAGACACCGGGTTGAGCAAGCGCTGCGCGCTGTTGATGCTCCGCCGCTTCGAGAGTTCGCCGTTCGCCTTCGCCATGGGGATGATGGTCACCGGCGCGGTCGCGACGGTCTTCATGCCGAACCAGGCGACCACGGCGATGCTCTTCCCGATCGCGATGGAAGTCGCGGCCGCGTTGCACCTCAAGCCCAAGGAGAGCGAATACGGCAAACTCCTCTTCTTCTCCATGGCGTGGGGAGCGATGGTCGGCGGCAACATGTCGTTCCTGGGCAGCAGCCGCGCGGCGCTCGCGCTCGGGATGCTCCAGAAGAGTTACGGCCAGGGGATCGGCTTCGCCCAGTGGATGCTCGCCGCGGCGCCCGTGGTAATCCTCGGCCTGCTGACGACTCCGTTGATTCTGCGCCTCGTCATCCGTCCGGAACCGGTCGATTTCTCAGCGGCCCGGCGTGTCATCGAGCGCGCGGTCGAGAACCTGGGCCCGATGCGCCGCCCGCAGTACATGGCGATGGCGATCATCTCGCTGACCATCACGGCGTGGGTGAGCGTCGGCGGTCGACGCGTCGACCTCGCCGTGATCGCGCTGCTCGGCGCCGTCGCGCTCTTCGTCTTCAAGGTGCTCACCTGGGAGAAGGCGGAGCGGTACGTGTACTGGAACATTGTCCTCATGTACGGCGGCGCGATCGCGTTAGGCTCTTCACTCGACAAGACCGGCGCCGCGCGCTGGCTGCTGCAGGGCGTGCTCGCCGGATATGAGCCGTCGGCATTCCTCACCATCGTCGGGTCGGCGGCGCTGGCGCTCCTGCTTTCCGAGGTGATGAGCAACGCCGCGGCGCTGGCCGTCGTCCTGCCGCTCGCCTTCACGCTGGCGCAGCAGTCGGGGGCCTCGCCCGTCGCCCTCGTCCTGGCGGTCTCGTTCGGGGCTGGGCTCGACTTCATGTTCCCGATGAGTACAGCCCCCAACACGATTATCTTCGCCTCGGGGTATCTCAAGACCTCCGACTTCCTCAAGGCGGGGCTCCTCATGACGGTGTCGTCGATCCTGATCCTGATCGCCGTCGTCAGGTGGTGGTGGCCGCTGATCGGACTCGTATGACGCAGAATCACGGCGCGGTCGTCTGGTTCACCGGACTCCCTTCCTCGGGAAAGTCGACGATCGCCCACGAGGTATATCGCCGGCTGTTCGATCGCGGATATGCCGTCGAGTTGCTCGACGGATCCGAAGTGCGGGAGTCGCTCTCCCGCGGCCTTGGCTTTTCCCGTCAGGACCGGGAGGAGAACGTGCGGCGCATCGGGTACGTCGCCAAGCTGCTCTCCCGAAACGGGGTGATCGCGATCTGCGCGGCGGTGTCGCCGTTCCGCGCGACACGCGACGAAGTGCGGCGGAACACGACGAACTTCCTCGAGATCTTCGTCGACTGCCCGATCGAGGTGGCGGAGTCGCGCGACACCGACGGGATGTACGCGCGCGCGCGGCGCGGGGAGATTGTCGAGTTCACGGGAGTCAACGCGCCGTATGAACCGCCGAACGCGCCGGAGGTGCACATCCACGCGGAGCGGGAATCAGCCGCTGACGCGGCGTGGAAGGTGATGCGCACGCTCGAGATGATCGGGATCATCCCCGGCGAGCCCGAGGAAGCGCGCACGTCGCAGGAAGACGACATCCGACGCCGACTGGCATCGTTAGGGTACCTCTGATGCCGCCGCGCGGCATCGGCGCGCGCTTCATGGCGTTAGGCGGTGGTGAGGCGATGGCGCGGCTGTTCGCCTTTGCCGCGACCGTGTACCTCGCCCGCACCCTCTCGCCGGCGATCTACGGAATCGTCGGCGTGGCGATGGGGGTGATGCTCTACCTCACGCAGATCGCCGACGGCGGCATCGAGCTGGTCGGCGTCCCGCTGGTCGCTCGCGCGCGTGACCGCGTCGCCGAGCTTGCCGAGCCCGTGCTCTCGCTGCGATTCGTGGCCGCGCTCGTGCTGACGGCGCTGGTGATCGTCGTCGGGCTGACGGTGATGCCGCAGCCGGACGGTGCCATCCTTGCCTCCTCGGCGCTGGCACTCGCCTTCACCGGGCTGAGTGCCCGATGGATCCACATCGGGCTCGAGCGCGCCGGCGGCGTGGCGGTGGCGCGCACCGTCGGGGAAATCGTGGCCTTCGTCGCGATCCTCGTGCTCGTCCACGGCGCCGGCGACGTCGGGCTCGTCCCCCTGGCACTATTCGTCGGCGCGGGAACGACGGCGTTCATCCTCCTGATCACCCTGCGCAAGAGCGGCGTTCGATTGAACTGGCGGTGGAACCCGCGCGCGGCCTCGCCGGTCTTCGCGAGGTCCAGGCACCTGATCGGCTTCACCATGCTCGGCCTGCTCCTCTTCAATTTCGACCTGATCTACCTGCGTTTTCGTACCGGGGCCGAGGCGGCCGGCTACTACGCGGCGGCCTACACGATGATCTCATTCGCGGCGAATCTCATCGTCGCCTTCGCCCACACCGTCCTTCCGACGCTGACCCGCCTCGACGGGGACGCCGGTGAGCGCAACGCGCTCTTCACGACGGTCTGCGCCCAGGCGTTCGCCCTCGCCCTCCCGGTCGGGGTGGGGACGTGGTACGTGTCCGGGCAGGTGGTCGGGGAGGTCTTCGGACCGGCGTATCTCCCTGGCGTCGTGGCGCTCCAATGGTTGGCGTGGAGCATCCCGCTGGCGGCCCTTCGCGAGCTTCCCGTCGTCGCGCTCATCGCCGCGGGGCGAGAGTCCGCGCTACTGCGCATCAACGCCATGACCGCCGTCTGCAACGTGCTGCTGGTGCTCGCGACCGTCCCCCGCTTCGGGTTGGCAGGGGCGGCGGCTGCAACCGTCGTGACCGAGCTGATTCGTCTGGCGCTCGCCACGCACTTCGCCCGGGGAGCGGGGTACCCCCTCGTGCCCGCGGGGCGCCTCCTCAAGGCGACCTTGGCCAGCGCGGCGATGGGGGCTGTGCTCGTCGCCGTGCGTCCGCAGACTCTCTGGACGTCGGTCCCGCTCGGCGGCCTCACCTATGCGGCGGTCCTGCTGGCCACCGGGGCGGTGTCGTTCCGCGGGCGTCGGCCAGCGCTGAGCGTGTAACTTGCATCGTCGCCCGTCGGGAAGGGGTGAGGCGAGTGGAATAGACGGGTTGCCGATGTCGGTCGCGGCCGTCCTTGAGGGACTACCAGCGTTAGAGGGAGATCGAGCGAGATGAGGGCAGGCGCAGACGGATGGCGATCGGCGCGTTGGCGTGGCGGGGCTATGCCCGCCGCGGGGGGGATGGGCGCGGGGGTCTCCTCCGCGCCAGCCCCCGTCACCGGTCGCGCGACGCAGGCACCTCCCGTCGCTCCCGGCTGGTTCCCCCGCATCGAGGGGCGATTCGCTTGGCCATGGCAGGGCGTGGAGTGGACGCCGGGCTACATCTGCTTCCTCGCCTACGTCTTCGTGATCTCGTCGTACATCGTGAACATCGGGCAGCCGACGATGATCCTCGCGATCCTCGCGATCACGATGAGTTCGCGCGATCGCTGGCGCTTCCCTGCCCCGATGTTCCTGCTCGGGATCTTCATGGTCCTGATCACGCTGACGTTCAAGTCGACCGAGTACTCGAGCTACCTCTGGCAACCGCTGGAGGACATGGCGAAGGTCTGCATGATCTTCTTCGTGGGACTATCGGTGCTGGATTCGCGGGCGCGAGTTCGTTTTTTCATGTTTTTCTACCTTGGGGTCTTCGCGCTCTTCCCGGTGCGCGGCGGCCTGTTTAACTGGTTTGTGTACAACGCGACGACGCAGGGGCGCGTGGGGTGGAATCACCTCTTCGAGAATCCCAACGACTTCGCCGCGTTGATGATCCTTCCGTTGGCACTCACCATCGCCGTCTGGATCGGTGAGCGATCAAAGCTGGTGAAGCACACCGCCTTCCTGGGCGTGAGTGCGCTCCCGCTGGTCATCTTCCTCACGCAGTCGCGCGGGGCCATTCTCGCGCTCGCCGTGGGGGTCTTCGCGTACTTCATCCTGCAGGGGAAGGGGCGCATGAAGAGCGTCCTGACCATCGGTGCGGTGGCTGGGATGGTCTTCATCCTCGCCCCGTCTGGGGTCTGGAGCCGGATGAGCAGCCTCAAGAGCGCGACCGAGAGCGGAAACCTCTCGCAAGCGAACGATTCGCGCTCAGCCGAACAGCGCTTCGAGATCTGGAAGGTCGCGTGGAAGGTGCACGAAGCCTTCCCGATCACTGGGGTGGGGTGGAACGCCTATCCCAACGCGCACGCCGATTTCTCTCGTCGCCCGGGGATCGACCGGATCGCCCTTGGCGCGCGCGATGCGCACAACACGTACCTCACTCTGCTCGGCGAGACTGGGTGGGTGGGCTTCATCACGTGGATGTCGATGATCGGACTCATCGTCTCGGCCGCGATACGCGCGATGCAACGGATTCGCCGCTATGCGCCGGACTATGCACTGCAGATCAAGATGGTCCTTCTCGCGCTCCTGGCGTTCGGCGTGGCCGGGATGTTCGGTACGTTTGCCCACGTCTCGTTCCTCTACTTGCACCTCGCGCTGCTGATCGGCCTGACGACCGTCGCGAACCAGGACGTCGATGCCTTCGAGCGGGGCCCGACTCGGTTGCGTGGGGCGCGCTAGCGCCGTGGCTCGGGGCCAGGGATGGTGTGGGTGACGGCGGGGCGTGAGTGGTTGGGACGACGCGTCGCGGCGGCGGTAGAGGGCGCGCGCCGCTTCCGTCCCGGCACGCGCGACGTCGCCCGGCAATACGCGGAAGGGCTGCGTTTCCGCGCTGCTTCGCGCCATTGGAGTGCGTCGCAGCGCGAGGCAGCCGTCCTCCGGCAGCTGCAAGTGGTGGTGCGTCGCGCCGCGGCCCGGACGCCGTTCTACGCGGCACGCCTCCGCGCCGCAGGATTCGACCCGTCGCGCGAGTTGACCTTCGCCGATTTCGCGCACCTCCCGATCCTCGAGCGCGCAGACGTCGCCGAGCACGGCCCCGCGATGGTATGCCCCGACGTGCCACCCGCGCAGCGTAAACGCGACGGCACCGGCGGATCGACGGGCGCGCCGCTCCAGTACTGGAGCGGGCCGGAGGAGCGGGCGTGGCGGCTGAGCGGGCAGGACTTCTTCATGGAGTCGCTCGGAGTGGGACGCGGCGCGAGCATCGCCTTTCTCTGGGGACATCACATCGATAGCCGCGAGCGCACGCAATGGCGCGAACGGCTGCGCGATGTTGTGACCAACCGGCGCTGGTACGACTGCTTCCGGATCTCGCCCTCCGTCTTTCTCGACTATCATCGCCAGATGCACGCCTTCGCGCCCAGCGCGATCGTCGCGTACGCCAGTGCGCTGGACGGGATGGCCGGCGCCCTGCTCGACCACTCGATTCGCGCGACCTACCCGACCCGGCGCGTCATCACCGGCGCGGAGAAGCTCTGGTCCGCGCAACGCGCACGCGTCGAGGCGGCCTTTGCTGCCCCCGTGCACGAACGCTACGGGAGTCGCGACGTCGGCTTCATCGCTGGTCAGTACGAGGGAAGCGCCGGTGCCCCGCTCCTGGTGGACTGGGCCAACCTGCTGATCGAACCCGAGACCGACGATCCGGAGTCCGCCATCCTGGTCACCAAGCTCCACGCCGACGCGATGCCGATGATCCGTTATCGTGTGGGTGACGTCGCCCGGTTCCCCGCCGGCAGCCGGCCGGGGCACCCCGTGTGGGAACTCCCCGAGGTCGTGGGGCGCCAGCTCGACGGCTTGCACCTGCCGGACGGGCGCTGGGTGCATGGGGTGGGGATTCCGCACCTCATGAAGGAACAGCCGCTGCACGAATTCCAGATCCGGCAGAACGAGGACTATTCGATCGACGTGCTGATCGTCCCGAACGAGCGCTACGCACCGGCCGCCGGCGACGATATCCTGCGCGTCCTTCGAGAGAACCTTCCGGGCGTGCCGCTGCGCTTGCAGCTGGTCGACGCGATCGAGCGCACGCAGGCGAACAAGTGGCGCCCGGTCATCACCCATGTGAAACGAGCGACCGCACCGGTCGCGACGAAGGAGAGCGCGTGATCGATCCCCGCCTGGTGGCGTTGGCCCGAGTGACCCCCGTCGACGGCACGGCGTACGACGCGCGAACGGTTCGTGAGGCCGTGCGCACCGTGGCGCGCCAGCTCGGCTGGTCCGGCCCGGAGGACGGAGCGTCGGCGTTCGCCGGCCTCGTCCCCAAGGGAGCGCGCGTCCTCGTCAAGCCCAACCTCGTCCTGCACCGCAACCACGGCCCCTGGGGGATCGAGCCGCTCTTCACCCACCCGGTGCTCATCCGGGCGGTCGTCGAGGAACTGCTGCTCACCGAGGCGTCGCAGGTGATTGTGGGCGACGCGCCGCTGCAGGAATGCGACTTCGGCGAGCTGCTGCGGGCGAGCGGGATGGACCAATGGGCACCCGAACTCGAGCGGCGCGATCCCCGCTTTCACGGCCCCCGCGACTATCGACGCACCAAGACGAGCTTCGAGGGGGGGCTGCGCGTCGAACGGGAGGGGCTGCTCCCGGTCGATCGTTTTGTGTTGTATGACCTGCAGCGAGACAGCCTGCTGGAGCCGATCACGAAGCCAGGGGAGTTTCGTGTCACGCAGTATCCCCCAGCCGAACTGGCGCGCACCCACGCCCCAGGACGACACCAGTACCTCGTCGCGCGCGACATCATCGAAGCCGACGTGGTCATCAACCTTCCCAAGCTCAAGACGCACAAGAAGGCGGGGATCACCAACGCGCTGAAGAACCTCATCGGGATCAACGGCAACAAGGAATTCCTCCCGCATCATCGGCTCGGTGGTTCTGGCGACGGCGGTGACTGCTACCCGGGCGACGACGCGGTCAAGCGCGCCCTGGAATTCGTCTACGACCGGACCAACTCCACGCGTTCGATCATGGCGCGTCGTTTGTACCGGCTCGGGACCCGTGCGCTGCAGCGCATGCTGCACGCGAAGGGAGACAAGTTGGGGGTCGAGGGGTCGTGGTCGGGGAACGACACAATCTGGCGCACCTGCCTCGATCTCAATCGCATCCTGCTGTACGGCACGCCGGATGGGCGCGTGGTGGACGATCGCCAGCGTACCGTGGTGCACCTCGTCGACGGCGTGGTCGCCGGCCACGGCGACGGGCCGCTGCGCGCCGAACCACTTCCACTGGGGTTGCTGCTGGCGGGCTCCACTGCGGCCGCGGTCGACCTGGTCGGCGCGCGACTTCTCGGGTATGCGCCGGAGCGCATCCCGATCGTCGCGCATGCCTTCGACCGGTTTCGTTGGCCGCTGACCGACTTCGCGCGCGAGGACGTGCGGGTGACCGGCGCGCGGGGAGACGGACCGGCAGCGGAGCGGGTGCAGGCAGACTTCGGGTCGACCGAGATGCATTGGCCGGCCGGCTGGCGCGACGCCGTGGACGCCGCTATTCCGCCAGACGCTGGCCGCGCACTCTCGGTTGCTGACGTAGACCTGACTCCTACCGACGCGTAAGCGCGGGACACCCCGCTCGCTCCTTCGCCGCTGCCGACCGCGCCGACCGCAGCCCTAACGACAACGCGCCGCAGCGAAATCGCTGCGGCGCGTTGTGTCGGACGGATGGTTCCCTGTGTCTTACCGCATTACGGAATGATCACGCCGGCCGTCGCCGCGTTCACCACTGACTGATTGGCGCCGCGTCCGGACTGCAGGGCCGACGTCAGGTCCGGCGCAAAGGTCCCATGCGGATACCCACCACGCGAGGTGCCGATCATGACGTAGTTCTGCCAGACCACCAGTCCGGCGAGGTTGCTCAGCGCGCCTTCACCCGTCCCCGCTGCACTCGAGAAGAGCCCGTACTGCCCGTGGGTGACGACGTTGTTCTGGAAGTCAACGTTCGTCGCCGCTGGCGCGGAGCCCACCGAGAAGAACTGCGTGAAGCTGCCCGGCGCGGTCATGGTGTTGCTGCGGACGGTGAGCTCCTTCAGGTTCTGCAACACCTGAATGAACTTGGCCTCACCGTCGTAGATGCCGGTGTTGATGTTCTCGACGATGTTCCCTTCGATCAGCACGCGCGTGAGCTGCTCGCCGACCGGGTAGGGATTGCTCCCTTCGTGCCCGGCCAGGTTGAACCCTGCCCCGGCGTTCCGGATGATGTTGTTGCGGAACGTGATGTCGCGCGAGGCACACCAGGTGCACGCGCCGCCCTGATTGGAACTCTTCAGGATGAAGGCCCAACCCACCTGGGCGTCGACCCAGGAGCCGTCGAAGACGTTCCCCTCGACCAGGAGACGCTGGACGTTCTTCGTCTCGAGCAGGTTCTTCTTCGTCCAGACGTTCTTCCAGCTCGCCGGCGTGTAGACGTAGTTGCGGCGGAACTCGATGTCGCTCGGAATCAGGTTCTTGATGGACGGGTCGGACCCGCCGAACATGACGTTCTCGCCCGCACCGGCCAGCGTGTTATTCACGATCTTGAAGGGACCCGGTCCGTTCCAGCCGGCGATGGCCTGCGTGTCGAAGCCCTTGCCGTGGCAGTCGAACAGGTACGAATCACTGATCTGCGAGCGCGCCGAGTTGAGGGCAACGCAGCGTGAGGTGGGTGTAGTGGGCGACGCATGCACATACACGCGGTCGAGCACGAGGTCAGTCGGCACCATCGCGAGGGTGTTCTGCTTCGTGCCCGAGTTTCCAAGCAGCACCAGCCCGTAATTTGTCTTCAGCGACGGATCCAGCGTGATCTCGATCCCGCTGATCCACCAGCCGCTGGCGCTCGTCGCAGTCTGCAGCGCGGCGGCGGCGTTCATCGAGACGAGCCTCGGCATGAGCGAGGCATGCGACGGGGTCACCCGCGTCCCCATGGCCGGCAACTGCGCCGACTTGTCGGACCGCACGAGAATCCACCCGTTCGCCGACGTTCCGCTCTTCGCGGGGAGCGTGAACGTCCCCTGGAAGGAGGCGCCCGCCTGGATTACGATCTCGTCTCCGCGCTGGGCGTTGTTCAGGGTCGTTTGCAGGTTGTCGCCCGCCCTCACCGGCCAGGACTTTCCGGTAACCGTCGGATAGTTGAAGTTGAGCAGCGCCGGCTGGGCCGGCTGGGCCACGCTGGTGGGCGGCGGCGCCGCCGCCTGTACGGTGAGCGAGGCGCTGGCGCTGATACCGCCGACCGTCGCCTTGATGGTCGCGCTCCCGCCCGACATTCCCGTCGCGGTGGTCGTCCCCGCGGTGCCACCCGAGAGGGAGGCGACGATGGAGCCCGTGGTGACCGCCCATGCGACCGACTGGCCACTCATCACGCCGCCCGCGGAATCACGCGCGGTGCCGCCAACCGTAACCGTGGTGTTGTTGAGCGTGACCTGCACCGTCTTCACGACCGGCGGCGGCGGCGGCGGCGGCGTCTTCACCGTGAGGATGGCGCTCCCGCTCTTCCCTTCGCTTTGCACGGTGATGGTAGCGGTTCCAGCGGCGACCGCCGACACGAGCCCGTTCTGGGCAACCGTCGCGATGGACGTATTCGACGAACTCCAGGCGATGGTGCGACCCGTGAGGACGTTGCTGACGGAGTCCTTCAGCGTCACCGTCCCCTGCGTCGTCTGACCGACGTCGAGCGACGATGCGGCCAGAGAGACCGACACCAACGCGACGGGCGCAGGGGCGGATGGCGGCGGTGGTGCCTGCGCGGTGACCGTCACCGTGACCGAGGCACTCTTCCCCTCGCTGGTCGCAATGATGGTCGCCGAACCGGCACTCTTCGCCCGCAGTAACCCCGTCGCATTGACGCTCAGGATGGTGTTGCTCGACGAGGTGAATGCGAGGGTACGGCCGGTGAGCAGGGCACCGTTTGCGTCGCGCAACGCGACCGACAGCTGCGTCGAGTCGCCAACGACCAGCGTGTTGACGGGAACCGAAAGCACGACGTTGGTGACCGGTAGCGGCGCCGGCGGCTGCACCGTGACGCTGGCGATACCTATCTCGCCATCGACTTCGGCGACGATCGTCGTGGAACCGGCGCGCAGCGCTTGCACGCGGCCGTCCACGGCAACTGATGCCGTCGTAGTATCCTGGCTCGTGAACTTCGGCGTGGCCGAACTCATCAGCAGACCATTCTCGTCGTATGCGTAGGCGATGGCCTTCGTCGCCTCGCCCACGCCGAGTACTGGCGAGTTGAGCGTCACGGTGACGTGGGCGACGGAGGGCGGCGGCGGCGCCGTGACCGCAACCGTCACCTGCTGGGACTTCCCTTCCGCCGTGGCGGTGATCGTCGCGCTACCTACCGACACACCGAGCACGCTTCCGGTGGCGGAGACCTGCGCGACGGTAGTCGACGAGCTGCTCCAGACAACCGGGCGGTTGAGCAGCACGTTGCCGGCCACATCCCGGGTAGTCGCGTTGAGATCGATCGACGACCCTTCCTCGACGCTCGGGCTCGGAGGGGTGACGGTCAGGGAGGCGACCGGAACGTTCTGGACGGTCACCGTTGACGACCCGACGAGGGCGCCGCTGCTGGCGCGCACCGTGGCCGTGCCGAACGCCACGCCGACCACCTGACCGACGCTGTTGACCGAGACGACTGACGGAGCGGTGCTCGTCCACGAGAGCGTCTTGCCAGTGAGCACGACGCCGAACTGGTCGCGCACTTCGCCGGCCAGCGACGACGTGGAGCCGGCGAGGAGGAGCGCGGTGGCCGGCGTGACCGTGAGGATCGTGGGAACGGGGACGGCGATGGTGATCTTCTGCGAAGAAACTCTGCCGTCGCAGATGACCGACAGCGTCGTCTGGCCGGCGACGATGCCGGTCACGAGTCCGCTGCTATTGACGGTGGCCACCGCGGGATTGGAGGACTGCCAGGCAAGCGGTCGACCGGTGATCGGGTTGCCGTTCGCGTCCATCGGAGTCGCCATCGCCTGCATGGTGCGGCTGGTGCCGAGCGAGTCGTTGGGCAGCGTGATCGCGACGGACGATGCAGCGGCGGACGCGACGTTCACTGCCGCCGACGCCCGACGACCGTTCGCGCGCGCCGTAATCACCGCGCCCCCCTGCGCGAGCGCCTTGACCGCGCCGTCTTCATTGACGGCCGCGACCTCCGAATTGGACGAAGACCACTCGACCGCGACACCCTTGATGAGCCGCCCGCGGCTGTCGCGGGGCTCCGGAACGAGCTGTGCCCGCGCACCAACCGACATCGCCAGGTTGCTCGGCGAGATCGAGAGCGATGCGACCGGCGCCGACTGCACCATCACCGCGGCGTACGCGCTGATGCCGCCCACCTGTGCGATGACCTGCAGTTCGCCCACGCCGGTCGTCGTGACGGCGCCGTCACCGACCAGTCGCGCAGTGCTCGAATCGGAGAGCGACCATGCAATTGATGTCGTCTGTGTCACGGCACCGCCCGGGCCGACAATCGTCGCCTTGAAGGAGATGGTGTCGCCCAGCGTCGCGGCGACGGCTCCCGGTTCGAGGCGCAGCTCGATGAGCGGGGGCGTGACGATCAGCGTCGCGGTGTCCGAGGCGGTGCCAGCCCGCGCGACGATGCGCGCCTGACCGGTGGCGATGGCTGTGACCGAGGCGCCGCGCACGGTGACGACCTCGGGCGAGAGCGACGTGAATTCGATGGGGACGTTGCGATCGAGTCCCGTTGAGGTGCGAACGGAGGCCGTGAGCTGACGGGTGGCGCCCAGCAGGAGCGAGTCGACACGCGGCGAGATGGTGACGACGAGCTGCTCGATCGGGGCCGGTGGCGGACTCGAGACGTTGCCCGCGTCGGAGCCAGAACAGCCGGTTGCCAGCGCCGCGATACCTAGCAGAAAAATGCAACGACGGGTGGAGCGCGAATGGAACATAGAACCTCCGACATCATGAACGTTCGGCAGCCCGACTGGCGTGGCGCATCGGATGCGCGGTAGCCTCGTAGCTTTGCGTCGCCGCGTTTCCGCGGGTTTGCCCTTGTCGCGTCTCCTGAGTGGAGCCGCCGTGAGTACCGTGCGCGAACTCATGCGCTGGTCTGTCGAATGGACGAGAGCGTTAATCGAGCGTAACTCCTTTTCTTTATTTGACTTAGCCAATTCTCACGTCGGGACCTGCATCACATTTTGGCCGTGAACTATGGAGCGACAGCGCTGTCGCGTTGCACACGTATTCGTGCATCCTGCAACTCGTGTGACGTAGCGCACTTCTGCGGTGGACATAGGCCACAGATGTCGTCGCGTGCGAAACGGCGGGAATCTCGCCAGGCAGTCGCAGGGACGCGCACGGTGCGAGTCCGTCAGTTGCAACGGTCGTTGCCTGACGTCATGCGTGTGCGCCGGACGATGCTTAGTGGCACACGCGCGCTCGGAGGGCGCGCCGGGAGGGCGCCTGTTTCATCGCCATCGTCCACACTCCACGAACGGGTCATAAGAGCCGCGCCGGGACCCGGTGCCCCGGCGCGTCCTGCGCGCTCGTTAGGCGACCCTCACATCGCCAACCACGGGCGCAATCGAGACCACGTCCGCCCGCGCAGGTGCTGGCCCCGGCGCAGGAATGGGCGCCCCAGCCGGCGTCGGCGCCGGCCCACTCACCCCACCCTCCACCACCACCGGACGCCGCGTGAACCGCGCGATCGTCTTCCACTCCGCGTACTGATCCGGATCTGCCCCGAGCCGCGGCGCCAGCATGTCATCGATCACCCTCACCAGTTCCCGCCCGCGCCGCATCTCGTTCAACAACCCGGCGCTTGCCGCCGAGCGTCGCCCGACGTCGAGACCGCGCGACACGATCGTCTCGCGGTAGTTGGCGATCGCGGTCCGCAGCCGTTCCACGAAGTCCGGCGCCAGCCCCTGCGCCGTGAACAGCGCCTGATGCTCCTCGGCGCGATCGGCGATGGCGCTGGCCACCTGCATCAGTCCCTCGGTGTTGCGACGGCGGGGGAGGTCGAAGCCGCGCCGGACCGCGGGGTCGTGCTTGAACAGTGTCCCGGCGATCCGCGAGAGCGGACGCAGGTACTCGCCGAGCAACGTATTCCCCAGCGCCTGCTTCGAGTCTGTCGTCTCGCGCGCGCGTCGTGCCCGCGCCTCCTGCTCCGCCGCGTGCTTCTCGATGCGGCC
>JBDTUA010000018.1:0-31214 GCA_040007995.1 Gemmatimonadota bacterium
TGGAAGCAGACCGCCTTGTCGGGATCGTCGCCGTAGTTGTTGTTCCAGTCGAGCAGCGCGGCCGGCGTCCCTGACGCGAGCGTCAGCGCCTGCATGCTGATCGTCCCCATGACATCGACCTCGCAGGCACTCGGGAGGTTGGCGTTGCTGAGCATGCTCATCACCGTGCACGGCACGACGCCGAAGTATTCCTCCATCGACGTCCAGCACTGTACCGCGCTGATCGTGACGTCGGCCTCCTGCATCCAGCGGTCCATCACGAGGCCGAGCTTGGCCATTTTAATCAGCGCGACGTCGGGGACGTCGCTGGTTTCCACGTACGCCTTCATCGCCTCGAGCTTCTGCTGCACGGCCGGGTCGCGATCCTTGAGGCGGGCGATGCGTCCAAGGATCTCCGAGAGATCGATCGGCTCCACCGAGATCCCCGTCCCCTCGAGGATCTTCTCGCTGTAGCGCACCGTCTTGAACGCCGCCGGGCGCGCGCCGATCGCGCCGATGCGCGCCCCGCGCAGCCCTCCAACGACCCGGCACACGGCCGCGAACTGGCGCAGGTCGTGCCGGAAGCTTGGCGATTCCGGACGCTGCGTGTGCAGCGAGGTGAGTGAGTACTTGATCCCGTACTGCGAGAGCACGTTGCACACCGACATCTTGCCGCAGAAGGCGTCGCGCCGATGATCGATCTTCATCTTCGCCGGGTCGTCCGAGGTCGCGTGGATCAGGACCGGGACCTGGAGGCCCGCCAGGCGAAGCGTGTCGGCGATGGCGCGTTCGTCCCCAAAATTCGGCAGCGTGACGACGACCCCGTCGATGCGATCACGATGCTGCCGGAACAATGCGGCACACGCCTTCGCCTCGTTGCGGCTCTCGATGGCGCCGTGGTTGCTGGCCGCCGCGTCGATGATCACAGCGTCGATCCCCTCCTCTTCCAGCGCGCGCAGCATCTCGACGCGTCCGGTCGCCGCCAGGTGGCCCGGGAAAAAGCCGCGGTTGCCGACGATGACACCGAGGGTGATCCGCCGCGTCGGGCGCGGGGGAACAGCAGGACGAGCGGCGCCCTTGCTGGCGCGTGTGGCGCTGGCCTTCCCGCCGACGTTGGACTCGAGTTTGTGAATACGCATGGCGATGGCGAAGTGGCAGGGACGAATCGCGTAGACTGTACTGGGCGCCGCGTTGACGCGCTATGGCGCACCGGTATGTTTTGTCGCGCCTGCCACATACTCCTCCTCGGCCATTCGTCGTGACTCACGTTGACGCTCCACCTTCGCTGGCCGTCCGGATGGGTGGATCGCTCCTGCGATCACAGCAGTTCGGTCTCGTACTCGTCCTCCTTGTCCTCGGGACGGCGCTGACCTTCGGGGCGGGATCGCACACCGATCCGCAATCCCAGCAGGTCGTCAACAACTTCCTGAATCGCTACACGCTGATCCAGATGGCCACCGATGCCAGCGCCTTTGCCATCATGGGCGTGGGGGCGACGCTGGTGATCATCGCCGGCGGGATCGACCTCTCGGTCGGTGCGGTCTACGCCCTCGCCGGCGTCACCATGGCGATGGTGCTGCGGGCGGTCGGACCGATGGATCCATTCGTGACCGTCGTGCTCGGACTCGGAACCTGCCTGATCGTTTCCGTACTGTGCGGCTTGGCAAACGGCCTGATGATCATCGGCCTGGGAGTGCACCCATTCATCATTACGCTGGGGACGATGTGGATCCTGCGCGGGATCGCCTTCGTGGTCAGCCGCGCCGAGAGCATCCTCGTCCCCCCCGCGCTGACGGCGGTTGCGAAGGCGCCGCTCGGGCTCGGCACGGCGCTGTATCCGGTCCCGCTGCTCTCCATGCTGTTGGTGACGGCGGTGGGCGCACTGTACCTGTCACGCACCGTTCCCGGGCGCCACATCTTCGCGATCGGGGGCAACGTGGAGGCGAGCCGATTCTCCGGGCTCAACGTTAGGCGCATCACCCTTGGCGTCTTCGTGATTTCGGGGCTGACGGCGGGCGCCGCGGCCTTCCTCGGCGCCGCCTTCTACGGCTCGGCGACTTCCTCTGACGCCAACGGGTACGAACTGTACGTCATCGCCTCGGCCGTGGTGGGGGGGGCGTCGCTCTCCGGCGGCAAGGGGAGCGCGGTCAGCGCGATGCTCGGGGCGCTCCTCATCGTGATGATGCGCCAGGCGATCCGCACGTTGCACCTGGACCAGAACTACGAGTGGATCATCATTGGCGCCGCGCTGATCATCGCCGTCGTCCTCGACCAGCGCGGCTCGAAATTCCTGTCGGAACGCCTCGCGACCTCGCGCTGATGCGGGCTCTGACTTTTCAGCTGCGCCTTCGCCCGCCCTTCACCAGGATTCACATGCCCTCCACGACGCGCTGGCCCCTTGGCACTCCCCTCGCCGCCATGGCGCTGGTGGTGCTCTCGATCATTGCCTGCCGCGGTGGCGGCGAACAGGCGAAGGGCGACGGCTCCGCCAGCAAGACCTTCACGATCGCGATGATCGCCAAGAGCTCGACCAACCCGGTCTTTCTCTCAGGGCGTCAAGGGGCGGAGGCGGCGGCAGCGGAGCTATCGAAGGCCAATGACATGACGGTCAAGATCGACTGGCTCACGCCACCGAACGAAGACGGTGCGGTGCAGGCACAACGCATCTCCGAGGCGGTGAACTCGGGGGCCAACGCGATCCTGCTCTCGGCGAGCGATGCAAGCAAGGTGACGGGCGCCGTGAACGAGGCCGTCGACCGCGGGGTCCCGGTCATGACCTTCGACAGCGACGTTCCGGACTCGAAGCGCTTTTCGTTCTACGGCGGCGACGATGTGAAGATGGGGACGCAGGTGATGGATGAGCTGGCGGTCCAGATGGGAGAGAAAGGGAGGGTCGCGATCATCGCCGGCAACCAGAACGCCCCAAACCTGCAAAACCGGGTGAAGGGAGTTCGCGAGGCCGCCACGAAGTATCCCGGGATCACCATCGTCGACGCGTTCTATCACGCTGAGACGCCGCAGGACGCCGCCGCCGAGGTCCTGCGCATCAAGAACGCCTATCCCGACGTGCAGGGCTTTGCGATGATCGGCGGATGGGCCTTGTTCACGCGCGCGCTGCTCACGGACCTCGATCCGAAGAAGATCAAGATCGTCTCTGTCGACGCACTCCCCGCCGAGCTGGCGGCCATCGAGTCCGGGCTCGCGCCAGTGCTCTTCGCGCAGCCGACGTACGACTGGGGCTACGTCTCGACGAAGACAATCTTCGACCACGTCTACCTCAAGAAGGACGCGCCGCCCAAGGTGCAGATGGAGCTGGTGCGCGTCTCGAAGGACAACCTGGGGGAGTGGGCCCGTCAGCTGAAAGACTGGGGTTTCTCCGACGTCGACCCCAAGTACCTCGCGCTCCCGAAATAGGTGAGCGTTCCGCGCCTCCGCTTCCGCGTCGTCACCAAGCGCTTTCCCGGCATGGTGGCGCTGCGCGACGTGTCGTTCGACGTCGCCGCCGGTTCATGCCACGCGATCTGCGGTGAGAATGGCGCGGGGAAGAGCACACTCGGTCGCATCGTCGCCGGGTTACTTCACGCGGATGACGGGAGCGTGGAGCTCGACGGCGAGACGGTGCACTTCGCCTCACCGCGCGACGCGCTTGCCGAGGGCGTGGCGATGGTCCATCAGGAACTCGCCTTCTGCGACAACCTCACCGTCGGCGACAACCTCTGCCTGCGGCGCATCCCGCACCGCTTCGGCTTCGTCGATCGCGACGCGGTGCGTGCGCGCGCGCGGGAACTGCTCGCAGCAGCCGGGGCGACGATCGACCCCGACCGGCACATGCGGGAACTGAGCGTCGCCGAGCAACAGGTCGTGCAGATCGCCGTCGCCGTGGGCGAGGGGGCGAGAGTGATCATCTTCGACGAACCCACCAGCAGCCTGGGAGAAGCAGAGTCCGAGCGGCTCTACGCATTGATTGCCGCATTGCGTCTGCGAGGGGTGACTCAACTCTTCGTCTCCCATCGCATGCCGGAAATCTTCGCGCTGTGCGACACCATCACGGTGCTGCGCGACGGGGAGCACGTGGCGACACAGCCGACCTCCACACTGACCGAAGGGTCGCTGGTACGCCTGATGATCGGTCGCGAACTCGGTGAGTACTTCCCGGCACACGCCGAGACGACGCGCGGTACTGAGCGGCTGCGCGTCGATCACCTCTCATCACCCGGCCATTTCACCGATATCTCCTTCGCCGTGCACGCGGGCGAAGTGGTGGGGCTTGCCGGACTCGTGGGCGCCGGTCGCTCTGAGATCGCGCGCGCGATCTTCGGACTCGACGAGCGCGCCACGGGGACGATCGCGGTGCGTGGGCGACCGGTGCGCATCAGGAATCCGCGCGATGCGATGGCGCATGGGATCGGCTTCGTCCCCGAGGATCGCAAGAAGCAGGGGCTGGTCCTGGGAATGCGGAGCCGTGAGAACGCGACGCTTCCCACGCTCTCACGCTTTGCGCGTGCCGGATGGATCGACGGCGGCGCGGAGCGCGCTGCGGTGGAGACGAGCTTCAATCGCGTTGCACTACGGAGCGGGCGGGAATCGATGGTGTCCTCGCTCTCGGGTGGAAATCAACAGAAGGTCGTGCTCTCCAAATGGCTGACCGCCAATAGCGACCTCCTGATCCTCGACGAACCGACGCGCGGCGTGGACGTCGGGGCCAAGGCAGAGTTGCACGCCTGGATCGACCAGAAGGCCGCCGAGGGTGCCGCGATATTGCTCATCTCGAGCGAACTGCCCGAGCTGTTGACGCTCTCGTCGCGTATCCTGGTGCTGCGCGCCGGGCGCCTGCGCGGCGAACTCTCGCGTGAAGTCGCGACCCAGGATGCCCTGTTGCGGTTGATGGCCGGGCTCGACTGAGCCTGGCCCCCGCCCTGCTGCCTAACGCCGAGCGGAGCGAACGGCGAAGACCGGGACGACGGTGCTCGCCCCCTGCGCCTGGAAACGCACGGTGATCTTCCCCTTGCCGCGGGTCACCGCCTCGGGCACGTCGTAGCGCGCATCGTAGAAGCCGGACGCATCGTGTCGCGGCACGTAGTGGCCGACGGTAGTGCCATCGACCTGGATCTCGAAGGCGGCGAGCTGCGCGGGGAGGCCCCGCTCGACGAAGTAGGTAACCAGCACCAACATCGGCGCAGCGGGATCGACCGCTACGTCAAGCGAGAACCAGCCGGCCCCCGCTCGCGAAGTGTGTCCCTCGCGGCTGCCGATGACCCGGTCCTTCAGGTCACTCCGATAGTTGGCGCTCGCCTCCTGTGCCTCGTCGCCGAGTACCACACGGCCGACGGTCGCGCGCTCGAGCAGCGCGGCCGCCTCGCGCTCGGCTGTCAGCTTCACGCGGCGAGTGTCGAACTCTGCGGGGGTGACCACGTCGTGGTACAGCGCGTACCTGCGGCGATGCGTGCGGTAGAACGGGGTAAGGGAGACTTCACCCGATGGCACGTCAGCGCTGGCAATGCGGGCCACGCCGGAGGCGACGGTGAAGTTGCCCGGGCGCGACGCGGGGCGCAGGAAGTCGGCTGGCTGCCCGGACGCCGACACCAGCAGTCGCACGGGTGTCGGCGGTGGAGTCGAGGGCGACTCCGACCACGGCTCTTCCTGGCGCGGGCCCACGTCGGCCGCGAGGGCGAGTGGTCCCCACATGATCGCGGTCACCTGCGGATCATCGGCGGTGGGCTGCAGGTGCAACGTCTTCGGCAGCGCGAGCGTGACGGTGTCGCCTGTTGTCCAAATGCGGGTGAGCAGGACGTAGGTCGCGTTGCGCTCCACCGACTCGTTCCCGGGACCTCCGGCCCGTCCGCCTGCCACCGGGTCGTACAGCGTATCGAGCGCCGGTTGCGGCTGGTCGGTGCCGTTCACCGCCACCCGGAATCCGTCGCCCGCCCACACCGGGCGCCGCACGGCGATCGTGAACTTCGCTGGTTCAGGCAGCGTGAGCGT
The DNA here is from genome assembly GCA_040007995.1 of Gemmatimonadota bacterium. Classification (GTDB taxonomy): domain Bacteria; phylum Gemmatimonadota; class Gemmatimonadetes; order Gemmatimonadales; family Gemmatimonadaceae; genus SCN-70-22. The sequence continues at coordinate 5,962 of JBDTUA010000018.1, forward strand.
GATCGTCGCCGAGTCGCCGTCGGGGAATCCGGTCTCCATCGTGAGGCGCGCCCCCGCCACTCGACTTTCGGCGATCGACGGCACGAAGAGGTTCACCCAGATCGTGTCTGCCGAATCGAAGAAGACGCCGAGACCGTGGAGCGCGTGGCTTTCCATCCCCGAGCCGACGCAGCACGTGAAGTCGCGCTGCATGTCCTGGTATTCCTGCTGCTCGGCACGACCCACCGGGACCATATACGACGTCCGCCCATCCTGCGGGTCGATCGAGGCGAGGATATGGTTGAAGAGCGCGCGCTCGTGAAAGTCGGCGTATGCCGCGTCGGGACGCAGGGCGAAGAGGCGTCGCGTCAGCTTGATCATGTTGTACACGTTGCACGTCTCGGCGGCGCGGCCGTCGACGCGCGGGCTGAGGACATCGGGCTCGCCGAAGTACTCGTTGAGGCCGTGCCCTCCGCTGGCGTAGCTGTGGTGCCGTACCACGCGATCCCAGAAGAACGACGCCGCCACGATGTCGTCGAGGTCACCGGTGTAGCCGTAGCGCGCGGCCGAGCCGATGAGCTTCGGGATCTGGCAGTTGCCGTGTTTGCCCGAGAGGTTGTCCTCGTGCCGCTTGAGCGGGAGGGTGACCGCGTGATGTTCGAAGCGGTGCGACAGCGCGAGCCATCGCGCATCGCTGGTGTCGGCATAGAGGTCGGCGAACACCTCGTTCATCCCGCCGAACTCGGTGTTGAGCATCGTTTGCACCTGCGCCTCGCTCAGCGGAGCAATGACGCGCTCGGCCCACGTTGCGTAGTTCACCTCCAGTGGCAACGCGCGCGCGCTCCCGGCGTAGCGGTGCGCATCGCGCAGTCCCGCATAGGTCTTGTGCAGCGTGTACCACGGTGACCACAGGCCGTTGAGGTCGAACCCACCGGACTTGATCTCCCCGCGCGAGAGCCGGGCGAAGGCTTCGGGCAAGCCTTCCAGCGCGCCGAGGTAGCCGTCGCCGTGCTTTCGCTGCACTTCGTCGAACTCGCGCACGACGTAGTCGGCGCGCCCCTTGAAGCGCGCATCCCCGGTTGCCGCGTACATGAGGGATACGGCCGAGAGATGATGGCCGGCGATGTGTCCCGTCAGGTTGCGACCACCGCCGTCCCATCCTGAATAGGGTTCCCCCTTCGGCCTCAGACCGGCACGCACGCGATAGAAATGCAGCATCCGGTCCGGATCGAGCGACAGGAGATACGACGCGGTGAGCTCCTGGGCGTGCTTGAGCGGGCCGCCCGTGAGGCGGATCTTCTCGAGCGGAATCGGGTGCGCGCGCAGCAGGCGACGTTCCATCGCTCGCGGGTCCTCGGCGGCCTCTCGGGCAGTCGGCGCGGGCTCGGCCGCTGCCGCGGTACCACCGATCATCGGCCCCAGGGTCAGTGCGGCCGTGGTGGTCGCTGAGGTTCGGAGGAAGTCGCGACGGGCCGGATCCACTAGATCTCTCCCCGTTTGGCGAACTCCGCCAGCTTCTCCCCGGCGCGGAAGGCGAGCGCCATGATCGTCATCGTCGGCTGTCCGCGTCCCGAGGTCACGAGGCTGCTGCCGTCGCAGATGAAGAGGTTCCGCACGTCATGCGTCCGGTGGAACCGGTCCACCACGCTCGTCTTCGGGTCGTTCCCCATCCGGCAGGTGCCTAACAAGTGCACCGCGGTTCCCTGCACCTCGACCGGAAGTGGTGCGACCTGCTGTGCCCCGGCCGCGTGGTGCACCTCCACGGCGCGCGCGTGCAGGTAGCGCGACATCTTGAGGTCGTCCTCGTGATCGCGATACGTGATGCGCATCGCCGGCAAGCCGTGGTCGTCCTTGAGCGTCGGATCCAGCGAGACGCTGTTGGCGGCTACGGGGAGCGACGTGGTGTGCGCCATCACCGTCATCTGGCGCGTGAAGCCATGCTCAAGGAAGCGCTTGTGCTCTGCGCCCCAGTTGCGCATTCCGGGGGGCGCGCCGTTCAGCGCGAAAAAGATCGGCAGCGTGATGTCGGCGCGCGCGTCGAGCCCGCCGCCGCCGTAGAAGCCGCGCTTCGGGTCGGAGTCGTACCAGTCGAGCGCGATGCGGGTGACCTGCGCCCCCTTGTACTCGTTGAGCGGATGCTCGTAGAACCCGGGGACGATCGCGCCGGCGTTGAACATCAGGTGCTGGCCGACGATGCCTGACGAGTTGGCCAGCCCCTGAGGAAAGGCATTGCTCTTCGACATCAGCAGGAGGCGCGACGTCTCGGCGCCGTTGCACGACAGCACGACAGCCTTCGCGCGCTGGAACTGCTCCCGACCGTTGGCGTCGAAGTAGATCACTCCCGTCGTGCGGCCGGCGGCGTTCACCTCCACCTTGCGCACGTAGCTGTTCGCGCGCACTTCGCACTTTCCGGTGCGCTCCGCGAGTGGGATCATCGCCGCCAGGGTGGAGCTCTTGGCGCCGAACTCGCAGCCGTAGCCCTGGCAGAAGCCGCAGTTCTGGCACGCCATACGCCCGTTGAGCGGACGCGAGAGGATGGCCATCGGCGCGGGGAACGGGTGCCACCCGAGTTTCTTGGTGGCGCGCTCGAACAGCACGCCGGACGACTTCACGGGGAGCGGTGGGACCGGATACGGGCGCGAGCGACGGGGCTCGCCCCAGCCCCCCGCCTGTCCCGAGACGCCGATCTCCCAGTCGACCTTCGTGTAATACGGTTCGAGTTCGTCGTAGGTGATGGGCCAGTCGGCGAGCGACGCCCCCGGGATCGCGCCCAGGCGGCTGCGTTCGTTGAAGTCCACCGGTCGAAAGCGCCAGAAGTTGGCGGTGAAGTGCACGCTGCTCCCGCCGACGATGTGCGCCCCCCAGACGGCATCCTTCTTGAGCTTCGCCACCTGCGACGGCGTCTCCCGCCAGGTGACGGGAGTCTTCGCCCCGATGTAGTTCTGGAAGAAGTACTTGAACTCGTCGTGCTCGAACTGCTCCGGCGTGAGGCGCGGGCCTCGCTCGAGCACTACCACGGAATAGCCGGCGGTCGAGAGTTCCTTGGCGAGGATTCCACCCGCGGCGCCGGAGCCCACGATCACGAAGTCGACCGTAGAGGAGAGCGGATGGTGCACGGAAGCTTGTTGCGGCATCGCTCAGCGCCCCTTCGCCGCTTCGGCGTCGTAGTAGCCAAACGGCGGCGTGTATGCCGGACGATGCTCGAATCCGAGCAGCTTCCAACCGACCTCACCGCGATTGCCGCCGTAGCTCGGCTTGGCGAACATCCCGACCATCGTCAAATACCGCACCCCCTCGAAGAATTCCGTCTTCTCGATCTCGGTGAGCAGTGCGTCCTGGTCGGCAGGTGGGAGCCCGGCAAGGCCGCTGCTCCCCGCCTTGCGCCTGACGGCGCGCACCTTGAGATCCGCCACTCCCTTCCGCACGTCGGGAAGCGCCTCCTTCTGGAAGGAGCCGAGTGCCCGGTCCATGAAGTAGATCACCCCGGCCTCCCGCGCGCCCGGCGTTTCCGTCGTCGGCATGATGCGCTCGGCCATGGCGCCAAGTTCGGCCGCCTCGACCACCGAGAGCGTGCTGAAAGGCGGAGCTGGACGTTGTTGCGCGGCGACAGCGGCGTGCGCGAGCGCCTCGCGCACCGACGACCAGTCGCTGATCAGCCACACGGCGCCTACTCCGGCCGCCGTGGAGAGAAAGGATCTGCGGGAGCTGGTCATCTGCGAGAGGGGGGGGTGGCAGATGTCGGCGTAGGGGAAGTGCGCCGCACGACCTCAACTCTGACGTTCGCGGGACTGGCGTCAAGTACCTCTTCCCACGGATTCGCGCAGGGAGTCGGCGTACCCAACTCGGCGCCTCGATGCCACCGACGGCGCCATGATGCTTCCCCGCGCCTTCTGCGCTCGATAGAATCGCAGCCATGTCCCGGCGCCTACCGGCGAGCGGTACTCCGGTACGACATTCCGCAGTGGCGCTGCCGGTCCAGCTTTGACACTCCGCCTTTCCCCTGATCGGGCGCCTCGCCCGAGGTGATGAATGACTGCGTACGATTACCTGATTGTCGGTGGCGGCATGACCGCCGACGCCGCCGCACATGGCATCCGCGAAGTCGACACCTCGGGAACAATCGGCATTCTCGCCGCCGAGTCACATGCCCCGTACAACCGTCCACCGCTCTCGAAGGGGCTGTGGAAGGGCGACGAGGAGGGAAGCATCTGGCGCGAGATCGAGTCGACGGGGGCCTCGGTGCACCTGGGGAGGCGCGGCGCGCAGCTCGACGCGGCGTCTCGAGTGGTCACCGACGACCTCGGCGAACGCTACACCTACGGCAAGCTTCTGCTCGCAACGGGGGGCACGCCTCGGCGACTCGACGCCTCGCCGGACAGCGTCATCTACTTCCGCACGCTCGACGACTACCGCACGACCCATCGCCTGTCAGAGGAGGGGGCGCGATTCATCGTGATCGGAGGAGGATTCATCGGCGCCGAGGTCGCGGCCGCGCTGCGGATGCAGGAGCGGACCGTCACCATGGTCGTCCCCGAAGCCGGTATCGGCGCGCGCGTCTTTCCCCCGGATCTCGCTCGATTCGTCGCCCGATACTATCGGGACAAGGGAGTGATCGTGCACCTGAACGACAGGGTCACGCGCATCGCGACTGGGCCACGGGGCGGCTACGCGGTCGGGGTGAAGACCGCCGGACCGCTCACCGCCGACGCGGTGATCGCCGGACTCGGGATCGTGCCTAACGTCTCGCTCGCCGAGCAGGCGGGGCTCTCGGTCGACAACGGCATCGTGGTCGACGAGCAACTCCGCGCCGGCCGCGACGGCATCTATGCGGCGGGCGACGTCGCGCGCTTCTTCAATCCGGCGCTCGGCAATCCCATGCGCGTGGAGCACGAGGACAACGCGAACACGATGGGTCGCATCGCCGGGCGCAACATGGCGGGGGCAGGTGAACGCTACGATCACCTCCCCTTCTTCTACTCCGACCTGTTCGACCTGGGATACGAAGCGGTCGGTGACGTGGATGCCAGGCACGAAACCGTCGCCGACTGGAAGGAGCCGTATCGCGAAGGGGTCGTGTATTACCTGGATGCTGGCCGGGTACGCGGCGTCCTGCTGTGGAACACGTGGGATCAGGTGGAGGCTGCGCGCGCCTTGATCGCCGAGCCCGGCCCGTTCTCAGCCGCACAGCTCAAGGGGCGGCTGCCGGGGTAGCGCGCCCAAGCACCCGTCAGGCCGCCGACATCGCGTCCGGGCGGAATCACCCACGCCCGGGCCACGATGACGCATCGCCAACCGTTATCCTCCGGCGATCGCGCCGACGACCATGAACGGTTCGGTTCCTTCGACTACCGCGGTTGGCAGCGGCGCCTCCGGCGGGTCGTGCGAGAGGTCCTCCTCGCAGGCGAAATAGCGGAGGAAGGGGCGCCGCTGGCGCGTCACGTGGTCACGAATCGTTCCGCGCAGGACCGGATACTGCGACTCGAGCGCGTCGAGCACCGCCCGCGCCGACACCTCGCCCTCGACCGTGACCGAGACCTCGGCGCCGACCTTGGCGAGGTTGCGAAGGTGATACGGCAGGACGACGCGGATCATGGCAGCGTCTGCACTTCGACCGAGAGCACGGCGGGGAGGTCGCGCACGATCGCCTGCCAGTGATCGCCAGAATCGGGGGACACGTACACCTGTCCACCGGTTGTCCCGAAGTAGACGCCGCACGACTCGAGCTTATCGGTGGACATGGCATCGCGCAGCACGTTCACGTAACAATCCTCCTGCGGCAGGCCATCGGTCAGCGCTTCCCACTCGTTACCACCCGTCTTGCTGCGATAGACGCGCAGCTTTCCGTCCGGCGGGTAGTGTTCCGAGTCACTCTTGATCGGCACGACGTAGACCGTCTCCGGATCGTGCGCGTGTACCTCTACTGGGAAACCGAAGTCGCTCGGAAGGTTCCCGCTGATGAGGCGCCACGAATCGCCGGCATCGTCGCTGCGCATCACGTTCCAGTGCAGCTGCATGTAGACCGTCTCCGGCCGGGACGGGTTGATGGCGAGGTGATGCACACAGAAGCCGACCTCGACGTTCTCGTCGGGGAGATATTTCGACCGCAACCCCTTGTTCGCCGCCTTCCAGGTCGCGCCACCATCATCGGAGCGAAAGGCGCCGGCCGCCGAGATGGCGATCGTGATGCGTTGCGGGTCATTGGGGTCGAGGATGATCGTGTGCAACCCCATCCCTCCCGCCCCCGGCTGCCAGCGGTTCCCCGTCGCGTGCGTGCGCAGGCCGGGCAGTTCATGCCACGACTTCCCGGCATCGGTCGAGCGGAAGAGCGCCGCATCCTCGACTCCCGCGTACACGGTATCGGCGTCGGTCAGCGACGGCTCGAAGTGCCAGACCCGCTTGAACTCCCAGGGATGCGGCTTGCCGTCGTACCACTGGTGCGTCCCGGTTTCGCCGCTGTAGGTGAACTCGTTCCCCACCGCCTCCCACGTCTTCCCGCCATCGTCGGAGCGCTGCACGATCTGCCCGAACCAGCCGCTCGTCTGTGAGGCGTAGATCCGGTTGGGGTTCACCGGGGATCCCTTCATGTGGTAGATCTCCCACCCGCCAAAGAAGGGGCCGGCCACCTCCCACTTGTCGCGCGCCGCATCCGATTCCAGGATGAACGCACCCTTCTTCGTACCGACCAGGACTCGCACGCTGCTCATCGTCGCCTCCTCGGGAACCCAACCCGCACCCGCGGCAATCGCCGCGTCCTGGGGTCTGGTGGTGGTCTCAGCGATCTTCGGGTCTGGTTGGACTGGAAGTGCACGCGAAACTCATCGGTCTCGCCGCGCACCGCTCGGCCAGTGCAAGCGCCATGCGGCGTATGTCGTTGTGCGTCAGTCGGCGAGGCATGGCGAGATTCGACGGAGGGGCGCTGGGTCGCGGAGCAGGGGCGGAATCATCGAGCCGCCGGGCGGGGTCGTCAATACCCCTCCTTGTCGCCCTCTTGCCGCCCACTCTGCCCCTTTCGCGTCCTGACGCCTTCCCTCCCACCATGACACGCCGTGAGATTCGCTGGGTCACCCGGGCCATCAGGGTCAGCCGGGTCACTCGGCTCTCGCGTTCAGGTCGCCGCCTCCCTCGGAACCGACGTCGTTCGGCACAGTTGACGTCACTCCCCCACGTTCTCCGGTCATTGCTCATGCTCTCGAAGTCGTCCGTACGCTCGACCTTCCCATCCGCCCACCGAATTTCCACGGTCGCGCTCGTTATGAGCGTGTTCGCAGCAGTGGCCCCTGCCCCGCTCGGCGCGCAGTCCCGTCCGACGATCACCGACGAAATTCGGCCGTACGTGAGCGTTGACGCGCCAGTTGTTGCGCTGACTCACATCAAGCTCATCGATGGCACCGGCGCGCCGCCGCGCGATGACCAGACCGTCGTCATCGAGGGGGCGCGCATCATCGCGGTGGGTCCGACGGCAACGACCCGTGTCCCGGCCGGTGCGCGTTCGATCGATCTTGCCGGCCACACCGTCATCCCGGGATTGGTCGGGTTGCATGAGCATACGTACTTCGGCGGGGTGCGTCGTATCACCCAGATGAGCACCTCGGGGCCGCTCCTGTATCTCGCCTTTGGGGTGACGACCGCGATGACGGCGGGGAGCATGCTGCCGTATCAGGAACGGTCGATGAAGCACGCCGTCGACGCCGGGCGGATCCCCGGCCCGCGATTCCTCATTACCGGTCCGTATCTCGATGGCGCGAATTCGCGGAGCGCCAACGCGCGCGCGCTGGAGACGCCCGAGGACGCGACCCGGGTGATCGACTACTGGGCGCGCGAGGGGGCGACCTGGGTGAAGGTACAGGGGACGATCTCGCGCGCGATGCTCGGGAGCGTCGTGCGCGCGGCACACGCGCGCGGGGTGAAGGTGACGGGGCACCTCTGCTCGGTCACCTTCGCCGAGGCGGCCGCCCTGGGGATCGACGCGCTGCAGCACGGCTTCATCACCGCCAGCGACTACGTGCCCGGCAAGGTTCCCGACGTCTGCCCGCCGGAGAACATGCACATCCAGACCGACGTCGATGTCGGGAGCGCCGCGGTCCAGCAGTCGATCCGTGCGCTGGCCGCGCGGGGGACGGCGGTTGTCTCGACGCTCGCCGTCTACGAGACGTTTTCGCCCGAACGCTTCCATCCCGACACGGCGGCGCTGACGATGCTCGATCCCGAGGTGCGGCGCGAGGTGGACCAGAACTACGCGAACATCACGAAGAGCGGGCTCATTGTCACCGACGCCCTGCTGAAGAAGATGATGCGCTGGGAGCGTGATTTTGTTGCGGCTGGCGGATTGCTCGGCGCGGGGTCGGATCCCTGGGGGACGGGCTTCCTCCCCGGATACGGCGACCTGCGCAACTACGAAATGCTGCTCGAGGCCGGCTTCGCTCCGGGCGAGGCGATTCGCATTCTCACGCTCAATGGAGCGCGCATCGTCGGGCTGGAAGCACAGGTCGGCGCCGTCACGGTCGGACGGCAGGCAGACCTGGTCGTGATGCGTGGCGATCCAGCCAGCCAGCCACGCGACATATATCAGGTCACCACGGTCTTTCGTGCCGGGATCGGATATGACTCCATGAAGTTGCGCGACGCGGCGCGCGGACTGGTGGGCGTGCGCTGAGGCGTGCGCTGAGGCGTGGGCTGGGCGGCGTGCGCTGACGCGCGCGCCGTGATCTTGCCAAGCGGCGCCCCGGGATCGAGGTTGGGCCGTGTTGCCTCAGTCTGGGCAGCGTGCCGCGCCCCTCGACTCCCGACTCGCCGCCCATGACTGCCAGCGTTTCCTCCACCGCCTCGCAACGGCTCTCCCGTCCCCGGTGCCTGCCCCGGCCATTCGCCACGCGCCGTAGCGTGAGGGCTCGCACGGTCGCCGTGAACGCCTTGGCCGTTACGCTTGCACTGGCGAGCGCGCCGCTGGCGAGCGCACCGCTGACCGCCCAACGATCCACTGCCGGCGACTCGACCGCGCGCCCCTCGTGGGACGTGACCGCGGCGCGCGGCACGACGCGCGACATCGACTTCTCGACGAGCGAGGGGACCTGGATGTCGGCCGACCTCTCTCCCGACGGCAGCTGGATCGTCTTCGACCTGCTCGGCCATGTCTATCGCATGCCGAGCAGCGGCGGGGCGGCGACCGTGCTGACGCAGAACAGCGGGGTCGCGCTCAACTTCCAGCCGCGAATTTCCCCCGACGGACAAACCATCGCCTTCATCAGCGACCGGAAGGGGCAGTATAACCTGTGGGTCATGAATGCCGACGGTTCCAATCCCCGCGCCGTCTTCACCGATCTCAACGCGACCGCCTTCGAGCCGGCGTGGACGCCGGATGGGCGCTTCATCGTGATTCGGAAGGGAGGGCGCGGCGTAGGGGGCGGGGCGGCGCCGGTTGGTGGCCTGTGGATGTACCACAAGGACGGCGGCGCCGGCGTCCCCCTCGTCGCCGCCGGGAGTGGCGGCAACAATGCTGCGCCGGCGTGGCCGAGCGTCTCGCGCGACGGCAAGTATCTGTACTATCAGGTGGCGATGAACGTGGACGGGCGCGACCCGCTGGGCGGCGCGGTGCAACTGCGACGCTTCGCTTTCGACGGCGGCGAGATCGTCGACATCACCGCCGGCGAGACGGGGAGCGCGGCGGCGGCCCGCTTCTCCAGCGGTGGCGCGGCCGCGCCGGAGATCTCGCCCGACGGACGGTGGCTCGCCTTCGCCCGCCAGATCCCCGATGGAACCCTCGAGTTCAAGGGGCATCAATTCGGACCCCGCACCGCACTCTGGTTGCGCGACCTGCATACGGGCGCGGAGCGACTGCTCATGGATCCGATCGAGCCGATGGCGGCCAGCGGGTCGAAGACGGTGGGGATCCTGCCGCGCTACCGGTGGTCCACCGACGGAAAGTCGATCGTGATCGCGCAGGGTGGCAAGCTGCGGCGGCTCGACGTGGCGTCGCGTGAGGTGTCGACGATTCCCTTCACGGCGGCGGTGCATCGCACGCTCTCGCAGATGGCGCGCAAGGAGTTCCGCATCACCGACGGGCCGGTGCAGGCGAAGTTTTTCCGGTGGCCGTCGTCGAGTCCGGACGGGCGTCGCGTCACCTTCCAGGCCGTGGGGCGGGTGTACGTGCAGGAGGGAGCGAGCGGGGCGCCGCGCCGGGTGACGCCGGCGTCATTCTCCCCGCTGGAGTTCGCCCCGGCGTGGAGTCCCGACGGCCGCTTCATCTCGTTTGTCACGTGGGACGACACCGGTCGCGGCCACGTCTGGAAGGTGGCGGCAGGGGGCGGCACGCCGCAGCGCCTGTCGCGCGAGCCTGGCGACTACACCGATCCTGCCTGGACGCCCGATGGGCGCCAGGTGATCGTCGCCCGTGGAGACGGGGCGACCGCTCGCGGGCGCACGATGACCCACAACGTCTGGTTCGACATCGTGGTCTTCGACGCCATGGCGCCCGCGGCTGGCGACACCGGGCGCGCGATCGCCATGATCAACCGGCCGACAGGGACCTCGATCAGCGGCGAGGCTCGCCGTCAGCTGCCACGCCCGTCGGTGGGACCGGAGGGGCGCGTCTTCTGGCCGGAGGAACGCGCGGGTGAAGGGGGGCGTGGGGGCGGAGGGACGGTCCTCCGCTCGGTGCGGCTCGACGGCACGGACCCGCGGGATCACCTCGCCTTCCCGAATGCGGACGAGATTATTCCGTCGCCCAGCGGTGCCTTCGTCGCCTTCCAGGAAGGGGACAACGTCTACGTCTCACCGCTGGTCTGGGGCGGGATCGGCTCGGCGACACAACGCGTGGAGAAGCGTCGCGGGCAGCTCCCGGTCACGCAGCTCTCGCGAGACGGCGGGCTCTTCCCGCGCTGGCGCAACGACAGCACGCTGGAATACTCGAGCGGGGCTGCCTACTACGTGCACCACGTCCGCAGCGGGCAGACCGACACCCTCACGCTGCAGCTGGCGGTGCCGCGCGCCGTCCCGGAAGGGAGCGTGGCGCTGACCGGGGCGCGTCTGGTCACGCTCAACAAGCGGCAGGTGATCGAGAACGGGACGATCGTCGTGCGCGGAAGCCGCATCGCCTGCATCGGCGAGTGCAGTACCGCGGGAGTTGACCGCGTGATCGACGTGGCCGGGAAGACGATCATCCCCGGGCTCGTCGACATGCATTCGCATCACTATCGCGAATGGCGCGGGATGCGCCCGCGGCACGACTTCGAGCAGGCGATCTACCTCGCCTACGGCGTCACGACGACGTTGGACGTCTCGATGTACAGCCAGAACATGTTCCCGACGGCTGAGCTCATCGAGGCTGGGGAAATCATCGGACCGCGCGGCTTCAGCACCGGCGACAACATCACCGCCGGCGACGGCGCGCGAGCGAACGAGATCAACAATCCGCGCGACGCACTGGCGATGGTACGCAAGATGGCCGACTGGGGGGCCACGTCGATCAAGCAGTACGCGCAACCTCGGCGCGACCAGCGGCAGTGGACCGCGGAGGCGGCGCGCACCGTCGGGACGAACCTGACGTCGGAGGGCGGTTTCTTCTTCGAAGACCTCGGCTTCATCATGGACGGACAGACTGGATGGGAGCACGCCTTCAGCGAACTCCCGATGTATTCCGATGGCGCGAAGTTCCTCGGCAAGGCGGGGGCGACGTACTCGCCGACGCTGGTGGTCGCCGGTCCTGCCGCCTGGAGCATCGAGTACTGGTTCCAGGAGTCCGACGTCTGGAAGGATCCCAAGCAGCGTCTCTGGTTTCCCTGGCGGGCTCTCGTCCCGCACACCCGCGTGCGCACGCTCCGGCCGGCGACCGACTACAGCTATCCCTTCATCGCACAGGCGATGGCCGACATCATCGCCGAGGGTGGCTGGGGGGCGTTAGGCAGCCACGGGGAACACCACGGATTGGCCCCGCACTGGGAGCTCTGGATGGGGGCGTCGGCGTTAGGCAACCACGGGGCACTCGAAGTCGCGTCGCTGCACGGCGCTCGCTTCCTCGGTGCCGACAAGGACCTCGGGAGCCTCGAGGTCGGGAAGCTCGCCGACCTCGTAGTGCTCAACGCCAACCCGCTGGAGAACATCCGGGCAACCGCCGACGCGCGGTACGTCATGAAGGGGGGGACGCTCTACGACGCCATGTCGCTCGACCAGCTCTGGCCGAAGGCCGTGCCATTCGGCCCGAAGTACTGGGTCAATGACGATGAACTTCAGATCAATTCGAAACGGACGGACACCTTCGACAAGCCGAAGCGCCCGTAGGGACGAGCCGATGTCTCGCGCCCTCGTGCCCTTCGGCTAGATTCCGGGGGCGGCCGATGATCGTGGCCGCGATGTCTCTCCGCCCTTCCGGATCTCATGCGCTTCCTCCGAGCCGCCTTCGTACTCCCGGCCGTCGCGCTTGCGTCGACGCTGTCCGCCCAGACCGGCACTCCAAAGCCGTACCAGTTCACCATCGAGGACTACGCCCGCGCCGAGCGCTTCCTCGGGCAGACGACCAACCCGCTGGTTTCGGGGACGGCCGCACGCCCGACATGGCTCGCCGATGGTCGCTTCTGGTATCGCGCCACCACCCCGGGGGGGACGGCATTCTTCCTGGTGAACCCGGCGCGCAAGACGCGCACGTCGGTCTTTGACCACGCGAAGCTCGCCGCAGCCATGAGTACCGCGAGCGGGACGGCGATCGACGCCGATCACCTCCCGTTCCAGTCGTTCGAGCTGTCCTCCGACAACAAGTCGCTCACGACCGCGATCGGGGGGAAACGCTGGAATTGCGATCTCGGTGCCTACACCTGTACCGCCGGGGCGCCGACGCCTGGGGCGCCCCCCAACTCCAGCGTCTCCCCCGACGGCAAGCGCGCGGTCTTCATTCGCGAATACAACCTCTGGTCGCGCGACCTGGCCACCGGCGCGGAGACGCAGCTGACGACCGACGGCGTGAAGGACTTCGGCTACGCCACCAACAACGCCGGCTGGGTGCATAACGACAACCCGGTCGGGACCTGGTCCGACGACTCGCGCCAGTATGCGACCTTCCAGCACGACGGCCGCGGGGTGCGCGACATGTTCCTGGTCACCACCAACGTCGGCAGTCCGAAGTTGGAGGCGTGGAAGTACCCGCTTCCGGGTGACAGCGTGATCTTCCGCGTCTCCCGCGTGATTGTGAGCTTCCAGGACGATGGCTCCCCACGGCTCGTCCGGCTCCAGATGCCTCCCGACGCTCACCGCTCGACGGTGGCCGACCATATCGCCTGCGGCCTCGAGATCTGCGACGTGCAGTGGATGGCAGGCGGCACGCAGCTCTCCTTCATCTCCAGCTCGCGCGATCACAAGGAGGCCTGGTTCCGCATCGCCGACGCCGCCACCGGTGCCGTGCGCACGGTGCTCGAGGAGAAGAGCGCGACGCAGATCGGAGACGCGGGGCTTGCGAAGGACCTGTGGCGTGCGCTGCCGGCGAGCCATGAGCTTATCTGGTGGTCGGAGCGCGACAACTGGGTCCACCTCTATCTCTACGACCTCGCCACCGGCACGCTCAAGAACCGCATCACGATCGGCGACGGCAACGTCTCCGGCGTGCTGCGCATCGACGAGAAGGCGCGGCAGATCTGGTTCACGGCCAACGGCCGGGAGACGGGTCGCGATCCGTACTTCGATCACCTCTACCGCATCGGCTTCGACGGGCAGGGGCTGACGCTGCTGACCCCCGAGGTGGCGAACCACTCCGTCTCGCTCGCGCCGGACGCACGCTACTTCGTCGACACCTACTCGACCCCTGACACCCCCCCGGTCACCGTCCTGCGCGACCGCAACGGGAAGTTGGTGCAGACGCTGGAGCGCGCCGACATCACGCGCCTCGTCGCCAGCGGGTGGCGGCCGCCGGTTCCGATCCGCATGAAGGCCCGCGACGGCGCTACCGACATCTACGGCCTGATGTATGTGCCGTCGACGCTGGATACGACGAAGAAATATCCGATCATCAATCACATCTACCCGGGGCCGCAGTCCGGGAGCGTGGGACCGCGCACGTTCGTCCCGTCGCGCGGTGACGACCAGGCGTTAGCGGAACTCGGATTCGTCGTCGTCGAGATCGACGGCATGGGGACCCCCGACCGGTCGAAAGCGTTCCACGACTACTACTACGGTCGCATGGGCGACAACACGATCCCCGACCAGGTCGCCGGGATGAAGGAGCTGGCCCAGCGCTACCGCTATATCGACATCGACAAGGTCGGCATCTGGGGGCACTCGGGCGGCGGCTTCGCGACGGCGTCGGCGATGTTTCGCGCCCCCGACTTCTTCAACGTCGGCATCGCCGAGTCGGGCAATCACGACAACCGGAACTACGAGGACGACTGGGGTGAGCGCTATCAGGGGCTCCTCACGAAGAATGGCCCTAGCGACAACTACGCCGCCGAGGCCAACCAGACGTACGCCAAAGACCTGAAGGGGAAGCTCTTCCTGATCCACGGGATGATGGACGACAACGTGCCGCCGTACAACACGGAGCTCGTTGCCGACGCCCTCATGAAGGCCGGGAAGGACTTCGACCAGATCATGCTCCCGCACGCGCATCACGGATACGGGCCCGACGCCGCGTACATCATGCGCCGCCGCTGGGACTACTTCGTGCAGAATCTCCAGGGCAACCTGCCGCCCAAGGAGTACCAGATGGGGAAGCCGCGCGTCGTCCCCTGATCGTCAGCTGCATCTGCTGACATGCACAACGGGCGCCCGCGAGGGCGCCCGTTGTGTCAGCGGTCCAACTGCTCAGCGATCGTGCATCCAGACGGTCGAGGAGAGCACTGCGGCGGGAAAGCGCGACCGGTTGGTGAGCAGCGCACCAAATTCCTGCTGCAGGGCTCCGATCCCCTCGTCCTGCCGTGACGATGGCAGGTGCAACTCCAGGGCAAGCGTGTCCACGCGCGAAAGGGCCTCCGAGTGCCGCGCGATCTCCCACTCGGCTCCCTCGCAGTCGAGCTTGAGGAAGGCACAGCGGTCGAGCTGATGCTGCGCGAAGACGTCATCGAGGGTGACACACGGCACGGTCTCGCGCTCCCAGCCCTGGCGTTCGAGGGCGTCTCGCGCCGACTCGGCGAGCATCCCGCTCGCCCCGGCCGTCTCGCTCGGCGACCACATCATCTCCAGCGTTCCGCGCTCACCCGCCACCGCCTCGCGAACAGCGACCACATTCAGCACGTGATTGGCCGCGAGGTTGTCGAGCAGCATGGCGTAGTTGCTCGCGGCCGGCTCGTACGCGATCACCCGCACATGCGGGTGGAGCTTGGCGAGGATGATCGAGACTGCGCCAATGTGCGCGCCGATGTCGAGCACGACATCGTCGGCGACAAAGTGCCGCTGCTGCAATCCGTACATCCCCAGGCCGAACTCGCCCAGCACGAGCGCTGGCATGCGGGAGCCGGGCACGTCGCGCAGGGTGATGCGGTGCGGGCCGATGGCAAAGACCACGTGACTCCATCGGGGGTCACGCTCCACCGCCCGCGTGTAGTGCTCCGCGGCCTCAGCATATTCGCCCCGGAGGGCGTGGTATCGTCCGAACTGCCACAGCCCCTCCGCATGCCCCGGCTCGCGCTGCAGCAGGGCCTCGAGCGACTGGATCGCGCGCGCGTCTTCGCCCGCATCTATCGCATGCGTCGCCGCCCGGAGCAGGGCGCCGGCGTCTATCGGCTGCGACATCAGCGACGCGCCTCGCGTGGCGCACGCTTCGAGTCAGGATTCGGAGGCATCAGGCGTGAGATGGCGATTCGGAATCTCGTGTGGGGAGGAACGACCAAGCTTGGCAGCGGATCGTCTCGCGAGCAAGCGCGGGGGGGGCGCGCCGGGCGTTCCAGCCGGGTCGACGGCTATGACACGAGGAAGGGGACGATCCGCTTTTCGGCGGACCGTCCCCTTCATACTTCCCTCGTGCGCACACCGGTGAAGGCGCGCGTCCGGGAGAACGCCGGCCTGCGCGGCCGGTCGCGTGCGGCTACTGCGGCGTCGTCTCGCCCGACTTGAGGAGTCCGCAAGAGATGACTGACATGTCGCTCGCAGAGCGATGGACGTTGACCACGTAGCTGGCCGAGTCCGAGGGAACAACCGACATCGTCGCCTCTTCCATGGCGCTCCCGTCAGCACCAACTGTTAACGGCTTGTAGGCCGAGGCAGTCCCGATCGGGGGGCCCGCATTGTCGCAGGTGCCGGAGTGCACATGCCACGGCAGTACATCGCCGGCCTTGGCGCCCGAAATCGCGATGTGCGCCTTGGCGGACGTGCTGTCGGTGGCCTCGACGGTCGCCATTCCCTTCACCGTGGATTCGCCGATCGGTTCGATCTGGGCGCGCCACGTTCCTGCAACTCCGGCGGATGCAATCGCACCCGCAACGAGCCATGCGCTGAGCTTAACAATCATGGACGTTCTCCTCCAAACTTACGTGAAGTGTATCGGCGGCCCGGGCGAACGTGTGCTCGTGAC
This sequence comes from Gemmatimonadota bacterium, assembly GCA_040007995.1. Classification (GTDB taxonomy): domain Bacteria; phylum Gemmatimonadota; class Gemmatimonadetes; order Gemmatimonadales; family Gemmatimonadaceae; genus SCN-70-22. The sequence goes on from JBDTUA010000018.1 coordinate 22,424, forward strand.
AGGCGCTACCGGAGCGGGCGGTGGGACCGGATGTGTACTCACGCCCCGCATTTCGTGCTGGAGGAAGAAGATGGCCCACGCGCGCCCGGGCGTCAGTGATGCACGTCGCAGGTATATGGCCGATCGCTGCGGGCTCGTCAGGCAATGCGACGGTTGTCAAGCGGACACGTGCAACGAAAGCCGCGCGCGCCCTCCCCCGTAGGGGGGAGGAGCGGACGCTACCGGACCACCGGAAGCAGGAGTCGTGAGAGCTGCGGCGCCGAGCGGTGGACGGCGTGCCGCGCCACGCGCCAGGTCGCCTCGTCGTAGTTGCGGCCGCCGGTGTTCAGGTTCCGGTCGAATCGCGGAAAGTTCGAGGACGACACTTCCACGCGCAGCCGGTGTCCGGGCGGCAGGTACCACGAGGTGGCGCCAATACCGCCTCAACCCCTGGGCTGGGCCTTGGCGGCGCCCGGCTGGCCCCTACGCGCGACGTACAGCGTGTAGAAGCCGCCAGCGGTGGTGTGGGCGCGCACGCGCTGAGTCTCGACCTCCAGCCCCGCCCGGTGCAGCGTCTTTACGAAACGCGGGTCGGCGTCGGCCGACCAATACGCCAGCGCGCCACCCGGCGCCATCGCGTCCACCGCCTGACGAATCCCGGCATCGACGTACAAATGCGCGTTGCCTGCGGTCGTGAGCGACTCGGCGCCATTGTCCACGTCGACCATGATCGCGTCGAACGAGGCGGGGTTGTTCCGCAGCACATTCGCCACGTCGTCGCGCACGACCTCGACGCGTGGATCGTCCATCGCGGCGCCCGAGAGCGCGTACCGGGGATTGCGATTCCAGTCGATGACCTCCTGCACGATCTCGACCACGACAATGCGGGCATCGGTCGCGAGCAGCCGTAACGCCGCCTGCAGCGTGAAGCCGAGTCCCAGCCCACCGATCACGACACGCACCCCGGGGCGGTCGCGCAGGGGGGCGCAGACGAGTTCGGCCAGGCGAATCTCCGACTGCGAGCGCCGCGAGGACATGAGTTCCACGCCGTTCACGCGCATGATGTACGACCCGTCGTGGCGATGGAGCGTGAGCGCGGTCCCGTCCGGCGCGCGCGCCTCCTCGAGCAATTCGAAGGGTTTCATGACTGGAAGAAGCCTTCGATCTCGCGGGACGGCATCGCCTGGCCGAGCTGCCCGAAGGTGCCGTGTTCCGCAATCTCCTTCGCGGCCGTCACGAAGCCGCTCCACGCCGTACGCGCCAGGGCGCCCCCGACGCTGATGCGACGCACGCCCACAGCGGCCAGTTCGCTCACCGTCGTGAAATCAGAATAGACCAGCACGTTCACCGGCTTCGGGGCCACGGCCTGCACCACGGCGGCGATGTCGGCGACCGCGCGGAGACCTGGCGCGTAGAGGCAATCCGCCCCCGCCTCGCCGTACGCCACCAGTCGACGAATCGTCTCGGCGAGATCAGGACGCCCGGCGATGAACCCTTCGGAGCGCCCGGTGAGAAGGATCTGCGTCTCGCTGCTGTCGATGGCTTGTCTCGCGGCGCGGATGCGATCGACCGAGAGCGCGAAGTCGAAGAGCGGATTCGTCGCGTCGCCGCTCGAGTCCTCGAGCGAAATCCCGGCGATGCCGGTCGTGGCCGCGGCGGCCACGTGGGTCTCCACGAAGGAGGGATCGGTCGCAAAGCCCCCCTCGAAGTCGGCGTTGACGGGAAGGTCAACGCCACGCGCGATGGTATCGAAGTGCACCAGCGCTTCGTCGACTGTGACCTGGTTGTCGCGCCGGCCGAGCGACCATGCGAAGCCCGCGCTCGTGGTGGCGAGGGCGGGAAAGCCGAGGGTGGCGAGGTAGCGGGCGCTTCCCAGGTCCCAGGGATTGGGGAGTACGAAACACCCGCTCTCGTGCAACTGACGGAAGCGCTGGACGCGCGGCGAAGGATGGTTCATCGAGGCACGTGGTGACGGGTCCAAATCCCAACGGCGGATGGTGCGATCCTAAACTACGACAAGTTCCGGCGGTGGCGCACCATGCGCGACCAAACGAGTTAGTCCGCGACCCTGACCGCTGCCGGAGCTGCCATCGCCGCGTCACGCTCTCCACGTTCGAGCTTCACGTAGCGGCGTCCGAGCCAGACGGTCAGCACGATCCAGAGCGCCGAGAAGGGAACCATCGTGAAGGCCAGCCCCGAGGCGCCCAGCCCGAAGACGGCCATCGCCGTGTAGGACCACGCCCCGACCTGGTCGCCGAAGCGGTAGACGAAGGTATCGCTGAAGTTCTTCGCCTTGTACTTGTCGGTACGCGGCAGGACGGTGAACAGCGCTTCTCGCGCCGGGCGCTGGATGGCGAAGTTGCCGGCGCGCCGAGCGACCTGGAAGCAGACCAGGACCCAGAGCACCGGTGCCGACCCTAACGCGCCGAAACCAATGAGGGTGAGGATCGGCAGGAAGGCGAGCGCGAACCCGACGCCGAGCCACTTCATCACGCGACCGGTCAGGAAGAGCTGCGCGATGAGCGTGAGCCCGTTGACCGCGATGTCCATGGACCCGAAGACGCGGGTGCGCTCAGCCGGATTGTCCTTGAAGACGCGCGCGACGATGTCGGCCTGCTGGAAATAGAGGAAGGTCGACGAGATCGTGTAGAAGAGGATCAGCGTGGCGATGCCGAAGAGATACGGCGACGAGAAGACGTGCTTGATTCCGTCGAGCACCCCGCCGCCGATCACGTCCTTCGACGTATCGCGCCCCGCCGCCGACGTGGTGTTCTCCCCATCCTCCATCGCCGCCGCCCGCATCGAGCCTTCATGCCGGTCGATCACGTGTGAGGCGCGCACGGCGAGTTCGATGATGAGCGCCGAGACGAGCATGAGGTTGATGCGTCCGACCACGCCGATCAGGAGCGTGGTGATGGTGGCGCCGAGCATCGCACCGAGCGTCCCGCCGACCGCCACGAATCCGAACAGGCGCTTGCCCTGTCCGGGACGAAAGAGGTCGGTGATCAGCGACCAGAAGACCGAGACGACGAACAGGTTGAAGACGCTCGTCCAGATGAAGAAGATCCGCCCCGTCCAGATCGTCTGCGATGGATCGGCGAAGCGGAAGACGAGATAGAAGGCGACGAGATTGAGGGCGAAAAAGCGATACGCCCACGACACAAAGCGCTGCCTCGTCAGGCGCGAGACCAGCGCGGTGTACAGGGGATGCGCGATGAGCATCCCGGCCAGCGTCCCGGTGAAGAGCCAGGCCAGCTTCTCCGCCCCGCTCGAGGCCCCGATCTCGTCCCGGATCGGGCGGATGACGTAGTACGCGCAGAGCACCAGGAAGTAGTAGGCCGTCGACCAGAGCAGGACGGCCCCTTCGCCTTCGCGCGCACCGACGGCGTTTCGCAACCGGACCGACAAGCCACCCGAACTGGTCATCTGTTCTCCACAGTGATCGTTGGAACTACGGAATCAGCGGCTGCGCGCCGGCGGGGGGGGCAGCTGGTCGACAAAGGTGCTGATGCGCCGACGCATCGCCGCGTCCGGCAGTCGCCCGACGCCACCGGCAATGTTGTCGAGCATGTGCCGCGCCTGGCTCGTCGCCGGGGTCGTGGCGGTAATGGCGGGGTGTGAAACGACGAACTTGAGGAAGACCTGCGCCCACGTCGCTGCGTCGAAGTCGGCGGCCCACTCGGGGACCGGGCGATCACCGACCCGACGAAAGAGCGATGTGCGCCCGAAGGGGGCGTAGGCGAGCACCGCGATCTTCCGCTCCTGCGCCAGCGGAAGGATGGTCTCGTCGACTTCGCGATTGTCGGCGGCGTAGTCGGTCCCGATGAAGTCCAGCGGCTCGTTGCGCATGTACTGCACCAACTCGGAATACTGTTGCTCAAACGTCGTCGTGATACCGACGTATCGAATGCGCCCCTGCTTCTTGAGGTCGAGCAGGAGCGGGAGCTGCGTCGCGACATCGCCGAGGTTGTGCACCTGGATGAGGTCGATCTTCGGGCGCTTGAGGATGGCGAAGGAGCGTTCAAGCTGCGCGCGGGCCGCTGCGACGTCGGCCGTTCCGCCGCTGCCTCGCGCCGCCACGTTGAGCTTGGTCGCCCAGAAGAAGCGGTCTGCGATGCCCAGTTCGTTGACGATGTCGCCCGCCACCTGCTCTGAGGCGCCGTAGCCTGGCGCGGTGTCGAACAGCGTCGCCCCACGCTCGGCCATGATGCGAAAGACCTCCTTGAGCGCCGTCAGCTCGTCGCTCCTGGCGACGGACGCGAAGGTGGCCGAGCTGCCAAGCCCGATGACGGGAAGCATCTCACCCGTCGCAGGGATCGCCTTTCGTATGAGGGCGCCCTGCGGCAGCGATTGCAGCAGTCGGGGAGCGAGGGCCAGCGCTGCGCCGGTTCCAGCGGCGGAGCGTATCCACGCGCGTCGATTGAGCATCGGTTGCTCCTGTGGTCGAGTCGAAAAAGGCTCGCGAGGGGCGACGATCGGTTGAAACGGTTGGAACCGTGGAAACGGTATAGTACGCGTGGTCGGCACAGCCCGCTGGAACAGTGTGGCGTGCCAGGTCGATGTCGATAGCCCTTACCGGACCGAGAGCGTCGGCGCCTGGCGCACGACGATCGTCTTCCGCGCGACGACCAGCCGGTCGATTTCGTCGGACGCGCCAGCGTCGTCCAGCGCCTGTCGATAGGCTTGCCACGCACCGAGTGTCGTCACGCCGATGAAGCGCACGTAGTCCCAGCCGTCGCTGATCAACAGGCGGCCGGTCTCGGACCAGCGTGTCAAACCTCGCGCGCGTTCGACAGCGCGTACGCGCGCGGCGAGCAACCGCTCGTAGGAGCTGCGGCCCCCCGGGACCACGCGCACGTACTCGAGGACGACCAGCCCGGCACCGGAATCGCTCGCAGCGAGCGCCGCGTCTCCAACTTCCGGCAGCATTTCGGCGAACTCGTCGTGGTGCTGCAGCGACAGCGTGCTCAGGATACCGTACCACTGGAAGACCGAGCGGCCGCTCGACGCCATCGTGCGCAGCGTCACGTTGGAGGCGTCCATCCCGGCCATGCCATCGAAGCTGGAGACGACGATCAGATCGAGCGGCTCCGGACTCTCCGCCTCTCGATAACCGCGGAAGCGGCGCATCGGCGGGTCGTCGCGATAGCGAGGGACCAGCTCATGTTCGTAGATCGCGACAGCGCTGTCCGAGCGCCCTGGCAGGAACTGGAAGGTGACGAGCTGCCGCACGTCGGATCGGATCGTCGCGGCGACCGTTCCCTGGGCCGCAGCATCGGGCTGGGCAAAAGCGAGGAGCGCGCCGGCGAGCAGCGCTGCGCTGGCGAGTTGCCACTTCATCTCAGCGCCGCACGAGCTCACCCGCGTAGAGCAGGCGAACGGACGGGTCGAGCACCAGGCGTTGCGGCTCCTCAGTAGCGTCGAACGTCAGTTGTATCGTGCGTCCCGTCATCCTGCCCTGTTCCATCCGCGTGGCGCCCCCCGCCCATTCGACCGCGATGTCGACCGGGAACTCGAGCGGCTCGCCGGCTTGCACCTGTCGGATATCGATCGTGACGCGATGTGTCGCCACGTCCCACTTCCACGTCCCCTCCAGGCGCGGGATACCGCCGTGATACAGCCACTGCTGGAAGAACGGGCGCAGGTCACGTTCCGCCGCGCGTTCCATCGCCTCGCGAAAGTCGGTCGTCGAGGCGCTGGCGTCGCGGTGGCGCTGGTAGTAGTCGCGAATTCCGGCCCAGAAACGATCGTCCCCCATCGACTCGCGCAGCATGTGCAGGATCCAGCTCCCCTTCTGGTACGTCATCGCCGACGTCACCTGCGACATGTCGGCGAGTCGGTCGTGTACGACGCGATACGTCGGGGACTTCGCATCGAAGTCGACGACGGTCTTCCGCGAGTCGCGTAGCCCCGCGACGAACGCATCGCGTCCGTAGGCGTGCTCGATGAAGAGGAGGGTGAAGTAGGTCGCGAAACCCTCGCTGAGCCAGACGTCGTCCCAATCCGATTCGGTGACCGCGTTGCCGAACCATTGGTGGGCGATCTCGTGGATGATGACGTTGCGCCACCGGAGCGAGCGCGTTCCCGTCACGCTACCGGCGCTATAGAAGATCGCCGACGCGGCCTCCATCCCCCCGCTCACCGAGTTGGATTGCACATTGGCGAGCTTTTCGTATGAATACGGTCCGATCCACTCGCTGAAGAAGGCCAGTGCATCGCGCGAAGGGGTGGCGAAGTCGTAGAAGCCGGCGTCCCGATCGGCGGCAAAGACCCACGTCTCGAGCGGGATGCCGCGATAGTCGCCGAGTGCCTGCACGGCGAAGCGGGCGACACCGAGGACATAGAGCCACGGGGCGATGGGGACCGACTCGCGCCAGACCGTGCGGCGGGTCTCATTCGGCAGGTCCACTTGTTCGACGCGCAAGCCGTTCGAGATCACCTGGTAGTGTGCCGGCGCGACGACGTCCATCTCCATCGTCGCCTTGTCCGAGATGTGGTCGATGAGCGGGAGCCACTGTCGGGCCTTGTCGGGCCAGTTGTCGGAGAAGAACGACCGGTCACCGTGCGGCGTGGGCTTGATCTGGAGACCGTCGGCCGGGATCCCATCGTAGCGTACGACCAGCGTGAGCTCGTCACCGGCGCCGCGTGCGCGATCGAGCGTGATCGATAGCCGGTCGCTGACGTGGGCGAATCGAACCGGGACGCTGTCGGCCGTGACGCCTCGCACGGTCATCCCCCGTCCGTTGCGTGCCGGGGTAGCGACTCCGAGGTCGAGGACGACGACCGAGAGCCCGGGCGGGAGAACCCGCAGTCGCACCGTGGCGACGCCGGTGATTCGGTCCGAGCTATCCGTGAGCTGCAACGCGAAGTCGTAGTGCTGCACGTCCAGCGGCTGCCGTGGGTACGCGTCTGTCGCCAGAGGCGCGGGAGCCGGAGGCGCGGGAGCCGGAGGCGTGGGAGCCAGAGGCGTGGGAGCCGGGCGCGTGGCAGTCGGGCGCATGGTAGCCGGACGCGTCGTAGCTGGACCCGTACTGGCCGACGTGGGAACGGCAACGAGCAGGAGCGAGAGCCATCGCAGCAGCGGCACGTCGAATCTCACTGATGGGAACGGGGACAACTTCGATCCCTGCCCGACCGGGGGCAAGGCGCGATCGATCTTGCGCGTCGCGACCGGTTGGCGCTACCATCTCCCTCGGCGACGACCCATCGCCCAACCCTCACCGACCCGCCCGCCCCGGGTCTCGCCTCGAGGGCAAAGGGGAGCGAATCCTCGGGTTCGTCCGGTGGCGTCGAACGCACGCCAGTCGATGTGAAGGCCTCCGCACGCACCGCGGCGTTGGAGGGCGGGACCCGTCGTGGTGCCCAACGGAGTGCATCACATGACCGACCAGGGAGACTTCAAGCAGCTGGTGCGCGAGCGCATGGTCCGCACCGGCGAGCGATACACCACCGCCCGTGCCCACGTCCTTGGTAGCCACCGCGGCGCCACTGACGTCGCGGCGCTGGCGATCGGCGGCGTACACGACCAGACCTCGGCGCTCCGCGACCTGTTCGCCGCAGAAGGGATCGACGCGCCGCACACGCAGCTGCCGCCGAGCGAAGCGCTGCTCCTCGGACTCGGCGGCGGGATCGGCGCGGCGGTCTTCACCTTCCAGTACAAGGGCGAACTCCCGCACCTGTACGTCGAGACGCGTTGCAGCCCGCAGTTCGCGTACGATCTCGCCTTCGTACAGCGCGCGGCGGCGGGGCTCGGGGCCTCCCTGCATGTCGTCACCGGGACCACTTCGAAGGCCGCGGCGCGAGCGCTCGACTCGGCGCTCGCGTCGGGTCATCCGGCGCTCTGTCTCCTCGACGCGAACGCACTTCCGCATCATGTCGGCTCACCGCAGGGCGCACTACCGTGGGTCGTGGTGGTCCATGAGCAGCACGGCGATGTCGTCGTGGTGACCGACCGGAGCCAGCTCACGCTCGAGATCCCTCGCGCGACGCTCGATGCGGCGCGCGCCGCGTTCGCCAAGGGAAAGGGGGCGGTCGCCACGCTGATACCCGGACCCGTGGGCTCGCTCGAAGCCGGGATCCTGACGGGCATCCGCTACTGCATCGCCGAGTTGGCGGGGCGTGAAGTGCGGAAGGGATTTGCGGGGAACTTCGGGTTGCGCGCGCTCGACAAGTGGATCGGCGAGATCGTGAAAGGTGGGAAGGAGGGGTGGCGCGCGCGTTTCGCGCCGGGCAAGCCGCTGGCCGCCGCGCTGCGACAGGGGTACGGGTGGATCGAGACGAGTGGGACGGGGGGTGGTGCCTTCCGGGGTCTCTATGCGGACTTCCTGCGCGAGGCCGCGGTCGTGACCGGCAATACGCAGTTGGTTGCCGTGGCCCGACGTTATGACGCGCTCGCGGTGGCGTGGACCGGGTTGTTCGCTTCCCTGATGCCGGAGGGGACGCCGTTGGGTGAGATGCGCCGGCAGCTGCACGAGCGCATGTCCGCCGTACGGCGCGGCGGCTCGAGTGCAGAGCTGGCGGCGATCGATAGCGCGCTTGGGGAGCTGGTCGGCGAGTGCGAGCCGTTTCCGGGTGACGGCGAAGCGACCTATCTCGCGCTCGCCAAGGGGCTGCGCGAAATCGTGGCCGAGGAACGTGCAGCGGTCGCGGGGCTCAAAGACGCGGTGGAAGCGCGGTGAAGCCACCTCTGCGTACTCTGCGTACTCTGCGGTTAAACAGCTTTTGAACCGCAGAGGACGCAGAGGACGCAGAGGACGTCCGTTCGACGTCAGCGCACCTCGACCACCGACAGTGCGTTATTTGTCATCCATCA
>JBDTUA010000019.1:0-31061 GCA_040007995.1 Gemmatimonadota bacterium
CAGGAGTTCCGGAAGTGCATCGAGTGCTTCCTGTGCCAGGACGTCTGCCACGTGCTGCGCGACCATCACAAGCACGACGAGTTCATCGGGCCACGCTTCTTCGTCTATTCCGCCGCGCTGGAGATGCACCCGCTTGACACCGAGGATCGTTTGCGCGATCTCAAGGAGGATCAGTCGATCGGGTACTGCAACATCACGAAGTGCTGTACCAAGGTGTGCCCGGAGCACATCACGATTACCGACAACGCGATCATTCCGCTCAAGGAACGCGTCGTGGACGAGTTCTACGATCCGGTCGTGAAGCTGGTGCGCCTGCTGCGGGGGAAAAAGCGATGACCGACATACGTCCGGCGATCAAGCCGATTTCGAGCGGAGGCATAACGGCGGCGCTCAAGAAGGCCAACCGTTACCGCCTACTCAACGACTCCGTCGCCGCGGAGAGCATCTGCCTCGACGTGCTCGCGCTCGATCCCTCGCTGATCGACGCGCTCGTTATGCACGTACTCTCGATCACCGACCAGTTCCCGACGGGGCACGCCGAGGATCTCTCGCGTGCCGGTGGCGCGGTCGACCGGATCACCGACCCATACCGTAACGCCTACTACCACGGCGTCATCTGCGAGCGCTGGGCCAACTCGCTCCTCAAGCGTCGACTCCCTCGCGCCGCGGAGATGGCGTACGACTGGATCGAGAAGGCGCTCGGATGGTACGCCAAGGCCGAGGCGCTGGCGCAGCCGGAAAACGACGAGGCGATCCTGCGCTGGAACACCTGCGTGCGCATGCTCGACCGCAATCCGAACATCAAGCGACGCGAAGCGGAGCCCTGGGAGCCGAGCCTGGAGTAGGGCGGAGAGCAGGGCGGAGAGCAGGACGTGTAGTAGGACGCACCTAGGGTCGCGCGTGACCGACCGAGTCGCTCGCTACCCCGAGTGCCGAGAAGGGCCCGGCAGGGTCGGTATAGACGACCTTGCCGCCAAAGAGCGTAAGCAGGCAACGCATCTCCTTCAGCTCGGGCGTCGCCACTGAGTACGGGTCGCGATCCCAGACCGCGAGGTCTGCGAGCTTTCCGACCTCGATCGACCCGATCTGGTCGTCCATGAAGAACTGGTGCGCCGCCCAGATCGTGGCCGCCTTGAGCGCCGTGTGAACATTCACCGCCTCGTCGCGACCGAAGGGGTCGCCCGCGACGCTTCCGAGCAACGTCTCGCGTGCGACCGACGCCCAGATGCCGTAGCGTGCGGGGAAAGGGGTCACGCCGTAGTCTGAACCGTTCGCCCAGCGGATCCCCTTCGACTCGTACGTCTTGAAGGGATTGAGCCGGCGGTCCCGCGCGAGGCCGAAGTTGGCCGCGTACGTGTCGCCGATCCACCAATGGAACGAGGCACTCGGCTCGGGATAGGCGGCGTCGAAGTCGTGCTGCAGTCGCGCCATCACCTCGATGGCGTGGTCGGTCGGGATGTTGGCGTGGATGATCCCGTGGCGCAGCCCCTTGGTCGGGTGCTCGCGCAGCGCCTGGTCGTAGCTGTCGACCACCCAGTCGATGGCGCGGTCGCCGATGGAATGCACGCTCACATGCATCCCGGCGGCGTGATACGCCTTGATCATCGCCCGTATCGTGTCGGGATCCATCGACGGGTAGCCGCGGTTGCCACTGTCCACGCCAGTGAATCCCTTGTTCCAGTCGTCGTACAACCACGCCGTGCGTGCCCCGCCGGAGCCGTCCATGTAGAGCTTCACGCCGCCGGCGATGACGTGGTGATCCCCTGTGGATTCATACGGGCGCGCCGAGGCGGCGCGTTCGGCAATCACGCGCTCCGCATCGGCCATGCTGCGCCCGCCGGTGAAGAGGGCAAAGACGCGGGCCGGGAGCGCGCCGTCGGCGGCGAGCTTTCGATAGAGGTCGAACGTTTCACCCGAGATTCCCGGGTCCTTGAAGCCGGTCATCCCCTCGGCGTTGAAGTCGTGCACGAGTGCCTGGATCCCCTCCGAGCGCTGCTCGATCGTGCGCGGCGGGATGAGACGCTGGACCGCGCCTTTCGCCGACTCCTTCAGGACGCCGGTCGGTCGGCCGTCCGGGTAGCGATCGATCGTTCCGTTCGGGGGATCGGGGGTGGTGCGCGAGATTCCCGCCAGCCGCAACGCCGCGCTGTTGGCGACGCTGTAGTGTCCCGTGGTGTTCGTCAGGAAGACAGGATGGTTCGGCGCCGCCGCGTCGAGGTCGGCCGCGGTGGGGAGGCGGTGCTCGCTGAACTTTCCTTCGTCCCACCCTCGTCCCACGATGAAGGTCCCCGCGGGGAGTGTCGCCGCGCGGGCGCGCACCGAGTCGACCATGTCGCGGATGCTCTTCACCGCGGGGAAGCCGACGTCCAGCAGGAAGAGGCGGTCCGTTCCGCTTCCACTGACGTGCGCGTGCGCATCGAGCAGTCCCGGCGTCACCGCGCGTCCTTCGAGGTCAACCGTTCTCGTCCCCGCTCCCGCAAGCGCCCGAACCTCGGCGTCCGTCCCCACCGCGACGATCCGTTCGCCGCGGATGGCCACGGCCTCGGCGATCCGGTCCGACGCATCCACCGTGAGCACGCGTCCGTGATAGAGGATGAGGTCGGGTGATTGGGCGTCACGCGACGAGCACGCCGTCGCGACGAAGGCGAGCGCCGACGAGGCGAGGAGTCGCGTGGATCGATGCACGCGGGTGGTGAAGGATTTCCGAGGCACCGACTGCGCCATGGCAAGCTCCTGAGGGTGATCCGACGGCGATCGCCCAGCTTACGCCTGATCCTGCGGATGCGCGAGTCGCGCGGGCACAGCGGCGGGACACCCACGCCACTTCCGACGTGCCATGATCGTGTCCCGACGACCGTTGGAAGTACAGCGGTATAGGCCGAACGGCTGTGGCGCTGGTGCGTGATGTCAGCGTATTACTAAGGGGGCCGCTAACACGGCCAGCGGGTGGACCATCGAGCGCATCCCGCTTGCTCGCGTCCCTCTCCCAGTAGGAACGGGCGACCAATCGGCGCCAGAGCAGCACGAACTACAGTCCCACGGAGGAGAGGATGAGCGAACAAAGCGATGTGTCGGTTGAACTCGCCAGACGTTTGCGTCGACTCGGCGTTGCCCTCGACGGTCGCGAGAGTGGGGAAGAACTCGTGAATCTGCTCGACGCGGTGGAGGCCTTCGAGCAATCGGTCGAGCGACACGGCGGGGATCTCATGGTCGACGAGCCGGTCAACAATCAGGTGTCCGAGCCCGACGATCGGAGATTCGTCCTGCCCAAGCGGGAGGGGCGTGAGGCGATCACGGCGTTCACGATCCGTGTGCGCGAAGCCACGGCGGCGATCGCCCGCCATCGGAAGGGCTGAGCCGGAGCGCACTATCCATCGTTACATAGCTACTCCGTCGGCACGGCGCGATTGGACAGGGTGCGCGAGGATTCCCCCGTTTGGTCAGCGCCCGTCAGCGCGGACACTCGCGTGACCCCACAGCGACCGGCGCAGCGCCGGGACGATCGCCCAAGCTTCGAATCCGCGGGGAACGCGCTGGCCAAGCTGCATCATGCCAGTGGCGATGATCCTGCGGCGACACTGCGGGCGCTGGCGCGTATCGTCACGGCAGCGCTGGACGTGGAGCGCTTCAGCGTCTGGTGCGCGACGGAGGACCAGGAGGCGATCCGTCTCTATTTCCTGTATCGAAAATCGAGCGATGCCGTTGCCAACGGAACGATCCTGCGCAAGCGGGACTTTCCCGGCTACTTCGGGGCGCGCGACGGTCGCACGATCGCCATCGAGGACGTCCACGAGGACCCGGCCGCCGCCGACCTGCTGGAGTCGTATCTCACCCCCCTCGGTATCGGTGCCTTGCTCGATGCCCCGCTCTATTCGGAGGGCGCCGCTGCCGGCATGATCTGTCACGAACATGTCGGCGGATCGCGGAAGTGGGGCGAAGCAGAACGACTGTTCGCGGCAATCGCAGCGGAGAACGTCAGTCGGCTGATGGAGGAGCTACTTCGCCACCGCGCCGAGCACAACCTCCGCGTCTATCAACGTGAACTGCTCGTCCTCAACCGTCTGGATGCGATGGGGCAGATGGCCGCGGGCCTCGCGCACGACTTTCGCAATGTGCTGACGGCGATCATCGGCAACGTGGGATTGCTCGATGGCGAGCAGCACAGCGAGGAAGATCGCGAGGCGCTTGGCGCCATCCGCGACGCGGTCAAGCACGCGGAGCACCTGGCGAAGGAGCTGGCGAGCTTTGGTCGCGACGTGGCCGGTCGGCCAACGGTACAATCGTTACGTCAGTGCGTCGACCAGGTTGTGCGGCTCGCTGCGCCTTCGATGCCTGACTGCGCCATCGAAGTGCAGCAGGACGGTGAAGTCAGCCACGTCTTCATCGAGGTGCACGAGATGGAGCGCGTCCTGCTCAACCTGATCAATAATGCCCGGGACGCGATGATGGGCCGTGGGACGATTCGCATCGAGATCGCACAGTCGCTGCAGGATCCCGAATCGATCGCCTTCGGACGTGCCGTGTCGCTTTCGGTGCGTGACACCGGGATCGGAATGAACGCGGCGACGCGGGCACGCGCCTTCGAGCCCTACTTCACCAGCAAGCCGGGCGGAACGGGACTTGGACTGGCCGTGGCGCGCCACATCGTCTCGCGCGCCGGCGGTACCATCGAGGTCGAAAGCGAACTGGGCGCCGGCACGCGCATGCGCGTGAACCTGCCGGCGATCGACTAGTCGGGCGAGCGGAAGGGCGGTCTCAGGCGATATCGACCACCACCTCATACTCACTCTGCACCAGACCGCTCGCATAGTGACGCGTCGCGACATGCGTCAGCAAGACGTCATGGTCGAGCGCACCAAAGAGCGGAATGCCGTCTCCCAGGAGCACGGGGATACGGGTGATGATGAGACGCTGAATGAGCCCGGCTCGTAGAAATCGCTGGATCGTGACTCCGCCGTCCACATAGGCGTGCTGGATCCCGCGGGCGGTGAGCTGCGCGACGATATCGGTCGGGGCACCCGACATGAGTTCGACCTTCGCCCCGTTCGGCGCAGGCTCGAGGGCGCCGGAGCTGAGGACGACGACGAGCCGGTCGCCGTACGGCCATCCATCAAAGCTCAGCGCGGTTTCATACGTTTTGCGACCGATGACTAGCGCGTCCACGGAGGTCATGAAGGCGTCGTAGCCGTGGTCCTCGCCGCTGCCGTGCGGTAACCAATCAAGTTCGCCGTTGGCGCGCGCGATGAATCCATCGAGGCTCGTGGCGATGAAGACGGAGGCGTTCACTGGTTCGTACGATGTCGGAGAGAGGATGTGCCCGGTCTACTGCACCCGGATCACCGCGTACATGCCTAACCGTGAGTGCTGCGGTGCGCCCGTGCTGTCCCGAAACTCGCAGTTGATGCCGTACACAGCGCCAGAACGCAGATCGTCGAGGATCCGCTGCCGGACCGTGTCGCCGGCAACGCCCACCAGGATTCCCCCCTGCACCTCCGCCGCCGAGTCAGGGATGATGCCGCTGGCGAGCATCCGCCGCGCCGAATCTGCCGAGATGCCACTCGCGAAGCGGAACAGTTGCGCCTCGTGGAGAACGCTTCCCGCGTTGATGAAGCGAAACGCGGTAGGCCCCGGCGGGAGGGTCGCGGGGACGGTGAAGGAGTAGTTGTGCGCCACGATGTCGACCTGCGCGTACGGTGCGCTGGGTCGACAGGCGGTGCTCGCGAGTGCCAGGGCAGCCATCACGACGTTTCGTGCACTCGCAGTCCGAGCGGGTGTTGCCATGCCAAAGAATCCTGAGGATTTACGTCGGCCGCAAGTAGCAGCTCGCTCGCGACCGCGGTAAGGCCCACCCAATCAGGTATGAGGAGGCCAGTCGCCAGTTCACCGCGCCGCGGCCGGCGCTACTGAACCACAACCCCCTCGAGGATGCTCTGGTTCGGGATGGCAACGAGGCGCTCGTCCTCCTGACGCAGCAGCACCTGCGTCGGCGTGAACTCCACCAGAGTTCCGCGTGCGCCGCGAATCTCCATGGGTTCCCCGAGCGAACTCGACGCCCATGTTCTGCGCCAATTCGCGCACCGCACTGCCGAGGAATGCGGCCAACGCGCCGCCGATCAGGAGAATCGCCAGGGCCACGAGCACTCGGGGAAGCAGTACGAGCGCCCCGCCAATGGTCGACGAGATGGCGGTCAGTCCGAAGACGTCAACCGTCGAGAGTGCAAAGAGGAAAAGCAGCGGCAAATGAGAGACTCGTGGGAGATAAGAATCCATCGGCCGGCGGATCCCCACCCGCTGTCACCACTGGGCGACCCCGGTCCGCCGCAGGAGGCCGTGAAAGCGCATGCGCGTGAAGGCGCCCGCGGGAGCCCTCGCAACCGCTACCGTGCTCCTCCGCTCCGTCCTGCTGTTGTATGTGGAAACACGGTCGATGCTACGACCCACGCGCCGACCCATTCTCGTGACCGACACCATGCATAGGGCGATCACGCTGTCACGAGTTGGACTAGAGCAGCTCCGTCTCTTCATCGACCGGCACGATCCGGTGTTGCCGGTGCCGGCATCGCTTTCGCCTTGCAGGAGGTCATTGCGAGCGTGGCGGGCTGGGTCGCCCTCACCTTTTCCTGCTTCTACTCGCCCGGTGACCGCGTCCAACTGGGAGGGATCAAGGTCGACGTCATCGATGTGGGCGTCCTGCGCACCACTCTCATGGAGATCGGGGAGTGGGTGAAGGGCGATCACTACACGGGGCGCATCGTGCGCATCGCCAACAGCTTCGTCTTCACGGCACCGGTCTTCAACTAGTCCGGCGATTTCCCGTTCGTCTGGGACGAGATCGTGATCCCGGTCAAGTACGGGAGCGATCGTGCGCGAGCGTTGGCACTGATCGAGGGGGTCGCCGAGGAGGCGTTGACCGACCACGCGACCTCGGCCCAGAGCGCCTGGTCATGCATGGTGCGCGAGTATCGCATTGAGGATGCGCGCGTCAAGCCGATGGTCACGCTCGTGGCCAACGACAACTGCCTCGAGTACACGCAGCGCTACGTCGTCGACCACAAACGACGGCGTGCGACCAAGCAAGTGCTGTTCAATCGTATCCTCGACGAGATCGACAAGACCGGTGGCGCCGTGGCTACGGCATCGGCGACCTTCCACTTCGTCGAATGGCCCACGCTCGACGTGCGACTCATGCGCGAAGGGGGCAGCGGTGCCGCAAAAGTCACGGCAGAAGTGCGCTGAGCGCCCTCGGGGCCGCCGGTGTCATCCACGAGTGCCCGGCGCCGGGGACGACGTGTGCGCGCGTCTCCCACCACATCATTCCGCGGTTGGCAGCTCACTGATCGTCACATAGTAGCCGTCCGGATCGCGGAGCGAGAACTCGCTCGCCTGCGCGCTCGAATTCCAGTGGGGTTCCTCCTCGAGTGCGCGCGCGAGCACGCGCGCCCGCGCGAGCGTCATCTCGTAGTCGTCGACGCGGAAGAACAGCAGGAGCCCGTTTCCGGGCGCCGTCGCGTCCGGGCTCATCAATGTCGGATGCTCGTGCGCCCCCCACTGATGGAGGCATAGCAGGACCGTCGCGTCCGCATCAATGATCTGGCCGAAGTCGTCATGCGCGGGCGTCGACTCGGGCTGCCCGAACAGTGCCTGATACCACCTCAAACTGGCGGCAACGTTCTGCACGCCGATGATCGTCCAGGTGCGTTTCATGATGTTCCGCCTGTGTCTCGTGCGAACTGTCTGCTCGCGCCTTGGAGCCACCCGTCCTTCTATTTCCGTACCTCGTAACGCAGCGCCACCATTCCGCTCTTGTAGCCCTTGACCTCCGCCAGGTGCAGGGCGACGTCCCGGTCGAGGCGCTCGAAGAACGGGATCCCATCACCGATCAGCACCGGCAGGATCGAATAGCGAAGCTCATCGGCCAGCCCCCGTCGAAGACACTCCGCCGACACGGCGCCACCCCCCGCGAACCAGATGCTCCGATGCGCGAGGCGCAACTGCTGGTTCACCAACGTCGCGAGATCGCCCGAGTAGAACGAGACGCTCTCCCGGACCCGCGGGATCTGGCGTGTAGTGAGGACGAACGTCGGCTTGGCACCGTAGGCCCAACCGAATCCCTGGGCCTCGAACGTCAACGCGGTTTCGTACGTGCGTGAGCCCATGACGTAGCAGTCGATGGTCTTGAGGAACGCGTCGACGTACGCGCGCTCCATCGTGTCGCCCCCTTCGAAGTTGTCCGCGGTCTCGAGCCAGTCGATGCGCCCATCCTTGCGCGCGATGAATCCGTCGAGGCTCGCCGCCATGTGAATAGTGACGACAGAGCCGTTGTCTGGCATGGCTGTTCCGAGGTCGGCGTCGATGGCTTCCGAGGCGGCGCGACCTCTCACGGATCGCGCGCGCGCAAATTTGTCGTAGCGATGCTAAGCCGTCAAGTCACTCCGGAACGGTCAGCCACAGAGAGACATTCCCGGTAGCAGTCGCGGAGCGCCCGTCGGTCGTGCGGTGCACCCACCGTGCGGCCGGCGTTCTCGCGAAGCAACGACAGCTGCTCGATCGCGGCATCGCGTCGCTCCCCGGGCGACGTCTCTTCCGCCACCATCGCCGCCGTACGCATCAGCAGCTTGAGTATCGCAACATTTCCCTCCGCGCTCTGCCGGATCTGATCGAAAGAGAGGCTGAGCATGTTGCCGAATGAAGGTCCGCGCGGAAGGACTCGCACCTCACCGTCGTGACGGGCAACCGGCACATCGATCCTCCGGTTGGCCACGCGCGTCAGGATGGCTCCGAGGTAATGCACGCAGCTGACGGCGGTTGTAGTGTCGTTGATTCCTGGTGACAACGCCTTGAGGGCGATATCGACAAGCTGGCGTATGCCGAACGGCGGATCCTGCTCCACCGTGCGATAGAGCCCGATGGTGAAAGACTGCGCAACCTGGCGGGAGACCTGCTGGAAGTCCTTGTCATTCGTCAACGCCTCACTCGTTCCGATGGCCAGCGAGGCCAGCGCCCGTCCCTCGATGACGAAGTCTCCAGGACAGCACTCAACCCGGATCAGGCGACCACACGCACTGCCGCGCGCTACCAACCCGTCAAGGTCCACCGATTGGATGTATCCTGAGCGCGACGCGGGCACGGCATGCCACGCGTCCACGCCTTCCGCAATTGCGACGGCGGCCCGCCGATCGCTCTCAAGGGTTGGATCAGATCCGGCGTCGAGCTGGTCGGGAAACAGTCGATCCACGCTCTCCACCGTCTCCGCCGCCACGCCGGCAACGATGCTGCTGGCCTGGAGCGAGCTCGCGATATGGTGTACTGCGACAATCAGGACGCCGATGCCGACAATGCCGAGCACCATGCCGAGGACAACCGCGAGCGACGGGACGAAGCTGTTGTTTTCGCCGCCCCTGATGGTCCGAAGCACCAGGATGCAGTACGCGAATACTCCCACAAACGTCCCGAGCATCAACTGGTTGGCACGATCACCGAGAAAGTTGCGGAGGATGCGCGGGGTGAACTGACTGGAGGCCTGCGTGACCGCCAGGAGCGTCAGCGAGAACGTGAGACCGGCCACGGTGATCATGCCGCTCGCGACCGCGGCGAGAATGGACCGCGAGCTCTCCGCATTGGCACCAAAGAGCAGCGGCCACCGTGCGAGTACCTCGCGGTCGACGTGCGTCGAGGCGTCCACCATCCCGACGGCGAGCAGCAGGAACGCCACGACCACAATGGACGGCACAAACCAGAGTGTGCCGAGCAGGCGGTCTCGAAGGGCGCGCAGCTTGTTGAAGATCATGGCATGGTGCGATGAGGTGGTGAGATCGTGGTGCACGCGTGTCCACCCCGCGCGATCCAGATCCAGCGGCGTCCGGATTGCAACGGCTCGCGATCGAGCGCCCTGCGACGGCTGCCGGTGAAACGATGAGTTTGGAAGATAGCCGCCGCATGTCGCCCGACGGCCAGGCGGAAGGTGCAATACAGAGTGTGGTGTGCCACAATCCCCATCCCTCTCGAGAGCGACTCCAAACGACGCTTGCGAGATATGGTGCATTCCGTCTCTAGCTCGTACCGTGTTCAGCAGGAGCTTCCAGCGAAGCTTCGGGCGCGACGTCCCTTCGTACTCCCGCGGCCTCAGTCCGAGCTACGCCGGGCACGTTGACCCTCAGGACGATACCGCACGCGAGCCGCGACCGACCGGATCGCGTTCGTCGCCTCATACGTCGGTCATTCAGAGGAGGGAGTACCTAAATGAAAAGCGAGCAGGCTGGGGCGACTGATGCGCCCCGCGATACGAATGCCGCTGAGTCGCTGACGGCTGACCGTCGGCGATTCCTGCGCGCGGCGGGACTGGGAGGACTCGCCCTCGCCCTGCCGGGCGTCCTGGCTGCGTGCGCCAAGGATCTGGCGGGCCCCACGATGCTGGGCGCCGCGGGAAACGCCGACATCAGGCAAAGTGCCACCGTCACCCTGGATTTCTCGAGTGATGTCGGTGTGCTCAACTACGCCTACGCACTCGAACAGCTCGAGGCGGCCTTCTACGTGATGGCAATCGCCTCGCCGTACGCGGGGATGTCGGCGTCGGAGCAGCGCCTGCTGACCGACGTGCGCGATCATGAGGTGGTGCATAGGGACTTCTTTGCCGCCGCGCTCGGGAGCGCGAAGATCCCGAATCTCACCCCCGACTTCAGCGCGGTGGACTTCACCAATCGCCGCAGCGTGCTCAAGACCGCGAAGGCCTTCGAGGACTTGGGCGTGGCCGCGTACAACGGCGCCGCACGTTACCTCAAGAGCGAGCGCTACCTAATCGTCGCCGGCAAGATCGTCTCAGTCGAGGCGCGTCACGCCGCCGCCATTCGCGACCTGCTTGAGCCCCGCACGTCCCTGTTCGCTCCCGATGCCTTCGACAATGCCTTCTCGCCGACAACGGTCCTCGCGGCAGCCGACCCGTTCATCGTCGACACGATCACCGCGATCAACACCTAGGAGATATTTCTCATGAAAGACAACACTCTTCTCGGGCTGATCGATACAGACGTTGGCGAGCGCCTCTTGAATCGACGTTCGGCACTCACGCGCGGCGTCACTACGTCGGCTGCGGTTGCTGTCGGCCTTCGCATGGCCTCCGTTCCCGTGGCCGTCGCCGCGCTCTCACGCGACGCCTTCGCGCAGGGCGGACTGCCCGCAGTAGTCGTCCAGGTGCTCAACTTCGCCCTCACGCTCGAGTATCTCGAATCCGAGTTCTACAATACAGGGGTCGGCAAGGCGGGCCTGATTCCGTTACCCGATCGCGCCATCTTCACCACGATCCAGGCGCATGAGAACGCGCACGTGCAGTACCTGCTCAGCACCTTGGCTAGCGCGGCCGTTCCAAAGCCCACCTTCGATTTCACCGCCGGTAACGGTTCGGGCAACGGTCCCTACGCCGACGTGTTTTCCAACTACGACACGTTCAAGGCCGTCGCACAGGCCTTCGAGGATACCGGGGTGCGAGCGTACAAAGGTCAGGCCGGTGCCCTGCAGCCCTATCCGAGCGTGCTCACCGCTGCGCTCACAATCCACTCCGTCGAGGCGCGTCATGCCTCCGAGGTGCGCCGTCTTCGTGGCAATTTCTCCGAGTCCGCGCCGAACGAGGGGTGGATCACCCGAAACGTGACGGACATTCCCGGTACCGCCGGCGTGTACGCGGGCGAGGAAAGGTCGTCACAGCTCGGCATCGATCTCACGTCGCTTAACCAGGTCGGGCTCGACGAGATCACCGAGGCCTTCGATGAGCCGCTGAGCATGCAGGCGGTGCTGGCCATCGTCGATCCGTTTATCGTCTGACGGCTGCCGCTGACGCAATACGCGATGCATGAAGGGTCCGTCGGCGTTGTGCCGGCGGGCCCTTTCCGCATCATGCGCCTATCGCTCGTTGTGCGCGCGGACCGCATCAGGCGCCAACGCGGAGCGGAGGGCCGCATCAGCATTCGGGGATCGAGGTGCGACCAGATTTCCACCATACCGAGCGCGAGCGGCAGAAACGCCTGGTCAGGCGCCGTGTCGCGAAGAGCCGGCCATCCACTCTGCACATTGCAGGCTGCGATTCCAGGGCCGCTGGCCCGCTACGGCTCGCGCCCACCATGGTATCTTACCCCACCCGGTGGCTCTTCCTTGGCGCTCCCGGCGCGATATTTTCCGTCCCCAGCATGTCGATTACCCAGCGAAACAACGTGCGCATCTCCGGCCGCGGTTCCCAGCCGATGATGTTCGCGCACGGATTCGGATGCGACCAGCACATGTGGCGCTTCGTCACTCCGGAATTTGAGCGTGACTACCGCATCGTGCTCTTCGATCACGTCGGATCCGGCCACTCCGATCTGAGCGCCTATCGTCGGGACAAGTACTCGGATCTGCAGGGCTACGCGGATGACGTGCTGGAAATCTGCGCGGACCAGAATCTCGAGCGCGTGATCTTTGTGGGTCACTCAGTGAGCGCGATGATCGGCATGCTCGCCGCGATCCGTGAGCCCGATCGCTTCGATCGCCTCGTCCTGATCGGCCCGTCGCCCTGTTACCTCAACAAGGAAGCCTACAGGGGCGGCTTCGAGTCGAGCGACCTCGAGGAACTGCTCGACTTCATGGACAGCAATTTTCTTGGCTGGGCGGGAACGGTCGCACCGATGATCATGGCGAACGCGGATCGACCGGAGTTACCGGAGGAGCTCACGAACAGCTTCTGCCGGACGGATCCGGAGATCGCCCGACATTTCGCGCGCGTCACCTTCATGTCCGACAATCGTGCCGATGTGCCGAAGGTGACGACGCCATCGCTCGTCCTTCAGTGCGCGGAGGACATCATCGCGCCCTCGTACGTGGGCGAATATGTACACGCTCGACTCCCCAACAGCCGCCTTGTCTCCATGAAAGCCACCGGCCATTGTCCGAATCTGAGCGCGCCGCAAGAGACGATCGAGGCCATGCAGGCTTTTCTCTAGATGTCAGACGATCCGGACACCGGCCGTGCCTCGGAGGTCGTCCGTTCGCTCCTGCAGGAAGACGTCGCCGAGGCGTACGAGCTGGGGCCCGCGGGCTATGCGTCGACCGATTCGAGCGGAACCATCATCAAGGTCAACACCACGTTCCTGACGTGGACGGGCTTCGCGCGGGGCGATCTCCAAGGGAGTCGGCGCCTCCAGGACCTCCTCTCCATCGCGGGGCGCATCTACTACGAAACGCACCTCGGGCCGCTCCTGTCGATGCAGGGCTCCCTCAACGAGATCGCTGTCGATATCGTGCGCAAGGACGGAAGCACGCTGCCCGCGATCCTGAATGCATCTCAGAAGCGGGCGCCGAGCGGAGAGATCGTGCTCAATCGCTTCACGATCATCAACGCTACGGAGCGGCGTCGCTACGAACGGCAACTGCTCGAGGAACGGCGGACGGCAGAGCGCGCGACCCGGGCGAAGACGGAACTGCTGGAGACCTTGAGCCATGACATCCGCACCCCGCTCGGCTCCGTCATGATCGTGGCATCGATGCTGGAGCGCACCACGCTTACCGCAGAGCAAGCGCGAGCGGTGCGCATCTTGAAGTCGTCCGTGTCGTCCATGCTCGCGCTGGCCAACGATATCCTGGACCGGGGCCGCCTGGAAGCGGCCGGCGGACCGCTCGTGGAACGTCCCTTCGACATGCGTGCGCTCGTGCGCGACCTGGTGGGGAATCTCGAGCCGTTGGCGCGCGAGAAGGAAATCGCACTCCACGTCACGACGGACGCTCGCATCCCCGTGTCGGTGCTGGGAGATCCGACCAAGCTCTCGCAGGTGCTCAACAATCTCCTCGGCAACGCGGTCAAGTTCACCGAGCGCGGCGAGGTGACGCTTAACGCGTCGGTGATACGTCTCACGGCAGGCGAAGTATTTGTCCGCGTCAGCGTCACGGATACCGGGATTGGTATTGCCGCGGACGCGCTGCCACACATCTTCGAGGAGTATCGGCAGGCCGACGACGCAATCGCGCCGCGCTTCGGCGGCACGGGACTCGGACTAACGATCAGTCGCCGGATCCTTCAGGCACTGGGGAGCGACCTTCACGTGCGGAGCACGCCTGGGGAAGGGAGCGAGTTTCGCTTCGATCTTCCGTTGCACCTGCCGTAATTCCCGGCAGACTCAGGACCCGGACGAGAGGCTCCCATTCCGTCCGAGACAGACGTGACGACGCTTGACGGGGCATCGCGCAAGGTCGACTTCAAATCGTTGGAGGCGAAGCGGCCCCGCGACTTCGGAGGCAGCACCGTGACACGTCCCGACCCTTGTGGCCGGGAGTCATCGAGCACCAACTTCCGTCGCGCCTTGTACCCGCGGGCTTCGGTCGTCCGCGCTCCTCCCACACGCGACATGCCTCGCCCCCGGCTGGATTCGATTCGAACGCGTCTCACACTGTGGTACTCCGCAGTGCTTGGTGCGCTCATCATCGGGTTCGCGGTTGGATCGTTCGCCGTCCTTCGGATCGTGCTCAGCCGACGCGCCGATCGTTTCCTGCTGGACGCCGTCACGACCTTCACCGCAGAAGTGCGCAAGGAGAGCGTCACCGAAGCGGCGCTGCTTGCCGTGATCCGCGATGAGTTGGCCGACTATCGTTTTCGCGAGATCGATTTCTTCGTGTTCCAAGGCAACCGGCTCATCGGACGAAGTCCGGTCGAGGTACGCGATCCGCAAGCGGACGACGATGCCCCACTCAATACGGCGTCGCTCGCGCGCGAGTTGCGTACGCCCGGACAACCTGACGCGTTCACGCTCCCCGACGCCGAGGGGGGCTATCGCGTCGCGCGCGCGGAACTGGTAGTCGGGTCCACGGCGCTCACGATCGCCGCGGTGCAATCGTGGCATGGCTATACCGAGACGCTCGACCTCATCGCTGGCGGATACCTCATCATCCTGCCGCTCACGCTGCTGCTCTCGGCGCTCGCCGGCTCCTGGCTGACCAACCGTAGTCTCGCCCCGGTGACGGCGATGAGCCGGAAGGCCTCGTCCATCGGGCGCGACAACCTGAGTGAGCGACTCGTGACCACCAATCCGCACGATGAGCTGGGCCAGCTCGCCGGCGTCTTCAATGGGATGCTCGCACGCTTGGAAGGATCGTTCGCACAACAACAACGATTCATGCAGGATGCCTCGCACGAACTGCGATCTCCCGTCACGGCGATTCGCATGGAAGCGGAGGTATCGCTGCAACAGCAGCACCGCACCGAAATCGAATATCGCGATGCGCTGTCCACGATCCGCCGATCGTCGATCCGACTCTCTCGCATTGTCGACGACCTGTTCTTTCTCGCGCGCCACGACGCCGAGCCGCATTCGATAGGTGAGCAGCAGGTCGACCTCAGCGAGGTCGTGCAGGATGCGGTGCGCGGGTTGAAGGCGCAGGCCTCCGCCCGGTCGATCGGGCTCGACTTCGCCGATGCCGCGGAGTCGCCGGTCCGGGGCGACGCGAGCGACCTGGAACGGATTGTGGTTAACGTGGTCGAGAACGCGATCAAGTACTCCCCCGCGGGAAGCACCGTGCACATCACGCTGGCACCCGAGGGTGACGACGCCTACGGAGTGCGGGTGCGCGATTCGGGCACGGGCATTTCGCCGGAGGCGCAAGATCGGATCTTCGATCGCTTCTTCCGCAGCCACACATCGGGTGGCCAGGTGGCGGATGGGGCCGGACTCGGGCTCGCGATCGCGCGCACGCTCGCGCAACAGTATGGAGGACGACTGGAGCTCGAATCGTCGTCGAGTGACGGATCGACGTTTCTCTTTCTGGCGCCACGCTCACGGGTCGCCTAGCGTTGTTGAACGTGCCGTCATGTAGACCTCGATAGGCTTCCGTGGTGTCCGCTGCCGCGTCACACCTGAGACGGCACTCCACGCCAAAGTCCCGACAGAGAGTCATCATGCTACGCCCAATACACGTCGCAAGCATCGTCCTCGTCGCCGCGATCGTGGTCGGCGCGGGACGGGTCTCGGCGCAGTCGTCCAAGCCGATGAAGGAAGAGAAGCCCGGCCTGCTGGCCAAGGCGAAGATCACCCCCGACGCAGCCCGCAGCACCGCGTTGGCCCGGATCAAGGGAGGAGCGATCAAGGAAGAGGAGATCGAGCAGGAGGACGGCAAGCTCGTCTTCTCGTTTGACATCGCCGTTGCCGGCAAGACGGGGATCGAGGAGGTGCTGGTTGACGCGGTCACCGGCAAGATCGTGTCGGTGGAGCATGAATCGCCCGCCGATCAGTCCGCCGAGGCCGCGAAGGACGCCAAGGACAACGCCGCCAAGGCCAAGGGAAAGGTCAAGAAACCCGGCACGGCGCTTCGTTAGTCCATGAACGTGCATGAGTCGCTCCGCTGGAACGGCGTGAGGCAATCGCAGGCTATCGCGAGCTTCCCTCGGCGGAGCGCTCCTGCACTACTCCTTGTACTCCTCCTGCTCCTGTTCGCTCTGCTGACGCCTGCCCCTGTGCAGGCGCAGGCATGCGAGTCGCATGCCGGGGAAGTCCAATACGGACATCTCGAGGGGCTGCGGATCGATAGCATCGTCGTGGCGTCGTCCGCTCCGGAGCTGCCGCAGGTCGTGGAACTACTGTCGCGTCGGCTGCACACTCGCACCACGACGGCCACGCTGCGACGCCTTTTCCAGCAGGATGAAGGGACCGTCATCGACACGCTGCGGCTGGCGGAGTCGATGCGCGGGCTGCATCGATCGCCACTCCTGGCCTCAGTCCAGCTGGATACCCGAGAGTGTCCCGGGGACGGGAACGTGCGCCTGACGCTGCGGACCACCGATGCGTGGAGCGCCCGCGGCCGGCTACGCCTGGGGCGCGACCAGGGTTTCGCGAGTCTCGGGGAAGACAACCTGTTCGGGAGCGGGCGCTCGGTGCGCACGAGCTTTCGCGTCGACCAGGGACAGCCTGGATTCGGCGTGGCATATACCGATCCGTGGGTTCTAGGATCGGGCATGGCGCTGTCCGTCAGCCGCGATGTCTATCGCGCGGGGAGCGAATTGCGCGCGCGCGTGTCGTCATCGCCCCGCAGTGTGCTCGACCCGTGGCGTGCCGACCTCGCGTGGGCGGGCTCCTCACGGCAGTCGCTCGTCAACGTCGGCGACCGCGTGAACCGGATCGACCTGCAGGCGCTTGCTGAGCGCCGTGTGCGCGTCGATCGCACGTCCGTGGCGGCGTTCGGACTTGGTCTCGAGCACGTGAGTGCCCAATTGGTCGCGACTCCGTCGGCGCTCCTCGTCGGCCCCGCGCGAGTCACCCGCGACTTCACGGGGCTGACCGCGAGTGCCACGCGCCGCTCCCTGACGTTTGTCTCGCGTCCCCTGATGCCGGCTTCGGGCGCGCTCGTCGACCTCCCGTCGGCGATGGAGAGCGACGTGGCGACATCGTTCGGCCGCGATGCGGTGACCGGGTTGCCGGCGCAACATCTCGATGCCTGGCTGGGCAAGCTGTGGCCGGTTCGGGGGGGCGGCATCTTCTCGGCGAACGGCTGGTGGTCGGGCTACCGCGATGCATCGGGATGGAGCGCGGGTGATGGCCGCCTCTCGCTGCTCGCGCTCGCACCCGCGGCACGCGGGCAGTGGAGCGTACATGCCGCCAGCGAAGTGCTGCTCGATCCAGACCCCGACACGCGGACCCTGCTTACGTACGATCCGGCCGCGCGCCTCCTGCCGGCGCGAGGCCTCGCCGAGGCGATCAGCTTGCTCACGATAGAGCGCGACGTGCGCATTGTACCTGTGGGACGCAGCTACGTGTTAGGTGGTGCGCTGTTCACTTCCGCGTCCCGACGCCTCGACCTGGCCGGATTGGAGGGGAAGGGGCGGCAGGACGTCCTGCTCGTCGGCTCCGGACTGCGCCTCCTCCCGTCGCGCATCGGACGCGCAACGCTCCGCCTCGACGTGGCGGTGCCGGTGGGCAACGACGCGTTCGGCCATCGCCCCTTTGTTTCCTTCACCGTGGCCCCATGGTTCGAACACGAGCGGCATCGCGCCGGACGACGTACACCGTGAGCGCGATGAGACTCGCGCTCGGCATCACGCTGCTGTGTGCGCCGGTCATTCGTGCGCAGGATTCACTTGCACATGCGGCGACGGGACTCGATTCCAGGCATTCGGCCCACGCCGACAGTACGACGCGTGACGACAGACTGATGTCGCGCCGGACGCTCTGGACCATCAGTGCGTTCACGATCGGCGCCGCCGCTGCGGTTCCGTTTGATCGACGCTGGACGCATGCGTTGCAGGCACCGCGCTTTCAGGACAACCGAATGCTCTCTCGCTCGGCGAGCCTGATCCGAACGATCGGCGATCCGGGCGCCCTCCTGCTTTCCGGCTCTGTCTATGCAGTCGGGCGACTGACTCGACGCGATGGACTGGCCGACGCCGGGCGGCACGCGGGTGAAGCCGTACTGGCGAGCGGACTCGTCTCCCTTGGGATCAAGACCCTGGTGGGTCGTGAGCGCCCGTACGCCGACGTCCGGGGAAACGACGCGGATGAATTCATGCCAGGGCGAGGCTATCGGAGTGACTTCGCCTCGTTTCCGTCGGGTCACACCACCGTGGCGTTCGCAGCGGCTGCCGCATTCAGTGGCGAACTCGCTCGCTCGCACCCGCGGGCAGGCCGAGTGGCGACGCCGCTGTTCTACACGATGGCGACGGCGGTCGGCGTTTCGCGCCTCTACAACAACAAACACTGGGCGAGCGATGCGATCATCGGCGCGGCGGTGGGGACGCTCGTGGGACGTGGGGTTGTGTCGCTGGCGCATCGAGCCGTGCGCCGCTAAGCAGCACCATCGGGAACGCTCCGCACCCCGGCGCGCGCTGTGAGCGTCGCGTCATGATGCGGATCGCAGATTGCGGGTGTCCTCACCGTTGCCCGCTATGTCGATCATCCCGTTCCTTGCCGCTGACGAGTCGCGCGAAGCCGTTGCATCGAAGCCGTTTCCAGCGGCGAAGGTCTCAGATGTCTACGTCTCCATCGTGGTGCCAACCTGGAATGGTGGGGCGCGGCTCCCCGAGACGCTTCGGAGCATTGAAGAATTTGCCCAACGGCAACCGTTCGTTGTCGAGCGCATCGTCATCGACGACTGCAGCGAGTCCGCGACGCAGCAGGTGCTGGCCGCGTGGCACGATCACGATGCGTCGCTACGCATCGCCCGTAACGACAGGAACCGCGGCAAGGGATTCTCTGTCGCCCGTGGAATGTCGCTGGCTCATGGACACTACCGCGTCTTTCTCGACGCCGACCTGGCATACCCGGCGACGGAAATCTCGAAGATCGTCGCGGCGCTGGAGCGCGGCGCCGACGTCGCGATTGCGGCCCGGACCCATCCGGATTCGCGCTACGTGATGAGTCCGGCCTTCTTTCACTACCTGTACACGCGGCACCTGATGAGCCGGATCTTCAACTGGATGGTGCGCCTCATCCTGCTGCCGGGCATCAGGGACACGCAGGCCGGGCTCAAGGGGTTCACCGCGCGCGCCGCCGACGAGATCTTCCCGCAGCTCAGCATTCCGCGATTCGGCTTCGATCTGGAGTGCCTATTCATCGCGCGACGGCGCGGCCTGGTGATCGACCAGACGCCCGTCAACTTCCGCTACGACAACGAGCCAAGCACCGTACACTTCGTGCGCGATGTGGTCGCCATGCTGCGCGACATCGCCACGGTGCGGTGGCGCGGATGGCGGGGGCGCTATGGATGAGCGCCGACTGATCATCAACGCCGACGACTTCGGCATCACCGATGGGGTGACGCGCGGCATCGCCGAGGCGATCGCGCGAGGTATCGTGACGTCCACCTCGGTCATGGTCAACATGCCCGGGTGGAACGACGCGGCGGCGCGGTTGCGCGACGCGTCGCCTGCCTGCGCGTACGGCCTGCACCTCAACCTCGTGGCAGGACGGCCGCTCACCACGGTCCCGTCCTTGGTCGACGCCCGGACTGGTCGCTTTCACGCACTGCCGCGATTCGTCTTCCTCGCGATCGCGGGTGCGCTTCGTCCGGATGACATCGCGGCGGAATGCTCGGCGCAACTCGAACGCCTGCGCGGCACCGGCATCTGCGTATCGCATGCCGACAGCCATCGGCACGTGCACGCCCTCCCCGTCGTCGCTCGCGCGATGCGCGCGGTGCTTGGCGGACTCCCGCTTCGCCGTCCCCGCGAAGCTCTCGCGCGCAACCCGCTCGACCTGCTGGCCCTAGCGAAGAAGGTCGCGCTCGCACTGGCGCTCGGTCCGCGTCCCGCGTCGGACCGGAGCAGCAGCGAGGTCGATCACTTCGTCGGCGTCTCGCTGCAAGACGCACGAGACTTCGCCGAGCGCCTCCACCAGCTGGTCGATTCACTCGACGCCGGCACGACGGAACTGATGGTACATCCAGGTTACGTCGATCAAGCCCTGATCGAGGCCGACCGCTATGTGCGTCCCCGCGAGCGGGAGCTCAGGGCATTGCTCGCGCCCGCCCTTCGCGAGCGCCTCGTCGCCAACGGTGTGCGACTCGTGACGCGAACGCGGACTCCGGCGGCGCCGGCTCCGAGGCCGCTCTATATGGCGCCGGTACTCGACGTACGCTGACGCGCGCCGGCGGTGGTACGATCGGAACTAGCGCTCGCATGCAGCAAGCCGCAAAGGTCCGCGACGCAGGCCGAACAGCTCGCTCTGCACCACGATCCAGAGTGCGAACACCGGCAGCGTCTTGAGCTTGTATCGAATGATCGGATCACGAATTGCGTCAGGCATCACGTCGTTGGTGCCCAGCGACACGATGACGAGGACCACGGCCAGGAGGGCGACGTCCACCCCGCGCCGCTCGGACGACACGAACCAGATCGCGGTGCCGGCCATGGCGATGACGAATGACGGTGACTCGACCTGGTGATTGAAGATGGTGCAGAAGAGGAGAATCGACGCGAGGAGGCGCAGGCGAAACAGCGGCAGCTCCCACTGGTCGACGCGCGCGAGCGGGGCAAGGAGCACGGCCAGTCCAGCGAGCTGGATGGGCAGGTTCGGCCAGGTGACGTGGAACGCGAGCCGCACCCAGTGCATCACGCCGCCGTAGAGACCGCCGGCGCCACCGGTCGGTCCCGCGAACGCGTCGAGGCGTTCCAGGGCACCCCACGAGCGATACTGCGCCAGCAGCTCGGCGGGTGACGTGACGACCAGCGGCAGCAGGAGCGCGACGACGCCACCGACGAGGGCGACGAGCGCGAGGCGGGCGCGACGTGGATGAAAGATCGCCGGAATGATGGCCAGGGCCGGAAAGAGCTTCACGCTCGTCCCCACGACTATCGCGAAGACGGCCACGACCTGCTGTCGCTCCTCCAGCCAGACGAAGGCGAGCACCATGAGGGCGGTGACCAGGGCATTACTCTGCGCACGCTGCGTCGTGCGCACGATCTCCAGATACATGATCGCGAGCGCGATCTGGGCGTCCCGACGAGGGAGAAGGCAACGCATCGAGAACCAGAGCAAGCCGACGTTCAGCCCGTCCCACAGCGCGAGCGCGAGCAGTGTCGGCAGCGTCGCGAAGGGGAGGAAGAGTAAGGCGAAGGTCGGACTGTACTTGAACAGGTCGACCTGTTCATCCGGATAGGCGACGTAGAGGTCCCGCCCCGCGGCCAGATGCCGGAACGAGCGTCGGAAGATCTCGAAGTTGTAGTCGACGTGCGTGAGCGACTGTTGCACGACGATCGCCAGGACCGTCACGACGAGCAGGGCGACTATCCACCGATCCGACGGTCGTCGAAGGAAGCGCAGTAGGGGAGGGGCTGTCAGGGGGACCATGTCGTTCGAGGGTAAACGAATCGCGGACCGCTGCGCCCGCGCGCCAGGAGTGGACGTCGCCCCCCAGTCTGACATGGCGTAGCTGACGACAGGATCACAGCGGTCGTGAGCGAGCCGTCATCTGGCGGACGCTAGCATGCTTCATGGTGGTTTCCTGGAGATGACTCAACAATGACATGTGCATGAGCACTGCGCCGGAGGGTGGGGTCGGCGCCGAGCGCGCTGCGCCTCGAGCGCGCATCGTCGCCGCGCTCCTGACCGTGTTGCTGGTGTGCGCGCGGTTCGCGGAGCGGTCGCCGCTGATCTCGTGGCGTGGAGAGGTACCTTCCCCGGGGCTATCACTCGAACGCTCGGGCCTTCGCCTCCTGCTTTCACCGGTCGCCAGCCTGTTCGAACAGTGGTCCCTCCTGACCATTCCGGAGCATGTGGCTGTCTTCGGGACGGTGCTGCTGATTGCCGGATCGATACGATCCTACCGGAGCAGGCGTTGCGCGACCTCGTGGCACGACCGCATCGCCGCGGGAGTCGTCGGCGGGGCCAGGGCGGTCATCGTCACGGTCGCTATCGCCCTGGCGGGGGCGTTGGTGCCGTGGCCCATGTCGAGTCTGCATCACGACGACCCTGACGTCGTCGCGGTGGACTTTCACAGCCACACCAATCAATCACATGATGGACGCTGGGACTTCGATGTGGCCGCCAATCGACAATGGCACCGCGAGGGTGGATTCGACGTCGCCTACATCACCGATCACGCCGACAGCGCGCACGCGTCGGTGATGCCGCCGGCGGATGGCGCTCTCCCCGTCGTGCTCACCGGGGCCGAGTTTCGGAGCGGCGGTGCTCACGTGGTGCGTCTGGGACAACCAAACGATCGGGAGAGTGTCCTCCTGCTCACGACCCCGTTCGCCGTTGGCGCGCCCAAGTTGCTGCTTGCCTCGCAGACGCGCATTGTCGGGGTGGAAGTCGCCGACGCGTCGCCGCGAGGGCTGCAGTGCCTTCGTGAGACCCCCGGCCAGTTGAGGGACGCCACGCAGTTGCTGCATGCCGTCCCCATCGCCAGTTCGAACCTGCACGGTTGGGGGCGGACGGTCGCGGCGTGGACGCTGCTGCGACTCCCGGGATGGCGGCGAGACTCGCCCACCCGACTGGACGCGCGCATTCGGGCGCTGCTGCGCTCGGCCAACCCCGCAGCCACGACGATCGTGCTTCGTCGCGCAGTCCACACGTCCACGCGCGACCGCGCCTTCATCCTCCCGCTGATGCTCTGGACGACGATGCAGCTGCTCGACGACGATGAGGTCTGGATCTGGCTCGCGTGGATCTGGATCCCGACGCTCGCGCCGCTGGCGCAGCGAGCGCTGAGTCGTGTCGGGCGCAAGGCAGGTCGCACGCGTGTCGCTGTTCCGTCAGAGGCTCCCGCGATGGCCGACGCACGAGCAGCAGTATCTCTGTAGGTGAGAGATGGTTCAACCGGAAGACGGATCCACCAGGACGTAGCCTGCCCCTCGCCGCGTCTCGATGAGCAGTACGTCGAAGTTCGTGTCAACCTTCCGACGCAGCCGGTTGATGTACGAATCAATCAGGTTCGAAGCGGGGTCGTAGTTGTCGTCCCACACGTGTTCGGAGATTTCCCGTCGGCCGACGACCCGATTGACGTTGCGCACGAGAAACTCCAGGAGCGCGTACTCTTTTGTCGTGAGGGCGAGCGGTATTCCGGCGCGCTGTGCGCTCTGGGCATGGGTGTCCAGCTCGAGGTCGTGCACGACGAGCTGCCGCTCCGTCACTTCACCCTTTCTGCGCATGAGGGCGCGGAGGCGGGCGACCAGTTCCTCGAAGTCGAACGGCTTCACCAGATAATCATCGGCGCCGGCGTTGAGCCCCTCGATCCGGTCGCGCACGGCGTCCCGAGCGGTCAGCATCAGGATGCGCGTCTCCGACCCTCGTCGACGCAGTTCGCGACAGACCTGCAACCCGTCCTTTTTGGGGAGCGCGAGGTCGAGAATGACCGCGTCGTACGGATTGATGGCGCCGAGGTATTCTGCCTGCTCGCCATCGGCCGCGTGGTCCACGGCGAACGAAAGCTCGCGGAGTCCTCGCACGAGCACGTTGGCGATCGACAGATCGTCCTCGACGACTAGCAGGCGCACGGGGGTCGGAACGGGGATGGATCGGCTACGGACATCGCAGGAGAAAGAGGCGGTGGCCGGCGTGAGGGCGACGGGTGCACATAGAACGTACACTCCATCACGGCGGAGCGTCGAGCCGACGAGCCGTGCGCCGCCCCGACCTCCGCAACTACGTGCCACGAAACCCTCGATCACCCATCGCGGCGCGAGTCTGTCGGGATCAACCGAACGGTAGACACCGTAATCGGCGCGCAAAGCCGCATTAACCCACGCTGCCCGCCGCCCGTCGCTATCTCGATCCGGAAAGTTCCTCGCCCGACGCAGCGTTCTCGTCCTGGTGCCAGACCGACTCGATCGTTTCGGCAATCTGACCCAGAACCTCGTTGCGGGCCGGATAGCCTTCGTGCTGCAGGAATCGGATGACGGCTCCGGGCACGAGGTTGTGCAGTAGCATGACCGACTTTGCGTGCTCGGCGAGCAGCTCGCGGGCGACGTCGGCAACCTCATTGTCGCTCATGGAGAGGGCGGTGGTGTGGAGCATCACGTATCCGATGCACGCCATCGAGACGGCGGTGTAGTTGTCCCGCAGGTTCTTTGGGACTTTTTCGGTCCGCACAAAATCCACCGCGGCTGCACCGGCGCCGAGGATCGCCGAACCCGCCTTCTTGATCGTCTCACTGATGCCCTGTCCCGTCTGTTTGCGGCGGTCCGCCAGCGCTTCGAGTAGCTGCTGATGCGATTCGCAACGCTGCTGGATCGCGCGCAACGGAACGATCGACGGATCTTCGGCCTCAAGGTCTTCGACCTGGCCGGCCAACGCCTTCGCGATGTGTTCCTCCAGCGCTTCCATATCGGTGATGTAGCCGGTAATCAGGGCTTTGCTGTCCTGTGCCATGGAGTTCGTCCTGGATAGGGGTGGTGAGTGCGCGTGAGGTCGCGCGAGACAGAACCTAGGAAGAAGGTTCGTGGCAGACCATCTCCCGCAGGGTACGTCCGCATATGTGCCTGACGGATACATCGCACCTACCGGGTCGCGACCTACCTCGCCTGTGCATTCGTAAATCCGCCTTCGGTACAATACCGGGCGCCGTGCACGGTCGGGACATTGGCGATCGTGTTCCCCCGCTGTTGGTTCACTCGCCGCAAGCAGGTCTTCGCGTTGCTCGAGGTCGCCCCGCACCCGCAAGCCGCCGACTTCGGGCTCGTCTCGCGACAGCTCGCGCTGCTTGGACTTGAGTCATAGCAGTCGGAGGCGCGGTGGCCACGTCGGTCATCGCGACTTCGTGCGGGAATCGCGGACCTCCTTGCGGTCCGCGTGGAGATCACGGCGCGTGCGAGTTGATACGAAGGACCGCCATGTCGATGTACGTCATCCTCCGGCGGGGAGAGTCCACATTCCCACATGTGGCGACTGGTATCGCGCGCGCCAGATGGACAAGCTGTGTGTCCCAAAGAGGGGGCGTATGTGCGTCGCGGGGCAGCTGCCCCCGCAGCAACCCTCCGACTCTCTTGACGGTGTGCACCCCGGGTACGGAATCAGAACGACAGGGCCACCCTTTTCAACGTCGCGGGGGAGTTGGCGCGCAGAGTGCTGGTGAGCCGTGCGCGTAGATCGGCAGTGCGCAACAGGTCAAAGAAATTGAGCATCACCGTGACGTGATTCTCCGGTCTCGGCGACGCCGAGCTCGTCTCGGGAACCAGGGCTACCACGCGTCCTGTCTCCGTTCCGATGTCGTAGTTCGGCAGCACCCCTGTATCCGCAAGCCGTACCGGCGAAAAAAGACGCGGCGTGTCAGGTACGAACCGTCCACCCGTCGTCCGGTATCGCACGACCATGAGCCGTCGGTCATCGGTCCCATAGAACAGCTCGCGCCCGTTTGGCGACCACTTCGGCGTCCGACCGCCGCCGGTGGAAACCTTCACCCCCGGCTGGTCATCCGGAAATGGCCGGACGTAGATCTCCTGCGACCCGGACGCGTCCGAGCCGTACGCGACCCACTGGCCATCCGTCGAGAACGCAGGAAAGACTTCCACGGCGCCAGTGCCCAGCAATAGCGTCGGAGTGCCCGCGCGCAGGCCGCCTTCAGCTTCCGTGATCGGGACCGTCCAGAGGTCGAACGAGCGCGCAGCGCTCAGCTCATGGTACGCGAGACGATCACCGTTAGGCATGAACGACCACGGAAGCTGAACGCCACCCCCTGACAGGAGTGGATGCGGGAGACCGCTGTCGGCACGGGCCCACGAGATTCCACTGCTGCCGCTGCTCATGACCACGAAGCGACTGTCGCGCGTCCAGAGTGCACCGCTGCGCGACACTGCGCTGTTCAGAAGCCGAATCGCGCGCCCACCGGCGAGGTCAAAGAACGCGACACTCGGCGTACCGGCTTCGACCACGGACAATGCGAAGCGTCTCCCATCCGGCGACACGGCGGGAGACGTGTACTGCCCGGCCGCATCGAGCAGCGGCTCGCTCGCCCCCGTGCTGTCCAATCGGACCGCGACCACGCGGCCGGCGCCGGCCGACTTTCGGTAGACGACCGTTCCCGTTCGCGAGATGTCGATCTGCGCGTACCCGAACGTCGATGAATAGGAAATGTCGCTAAGGACCGGACGTGCCGGGCCGACAGTATCCATGCGCGCCAGATCGAAGGGCGCAACGTAGAGCGTCCCCTGATTGATGTACGAGAGAAACCCGGACGCCAGATACCGGCCAAACGTTCCGCCGCGCACGAGCACCCGCCGACTTTTGTCGCGCAGCGAAAGCACCTCGATGTTGGCTCGGTCAGCGTCGAACGGCCTGGCCGCCGTATACAATATGTGCGTCTCGCCCGGAAGAATTTGCGCCCACGCCGGCGACGGGCCCCCAGCCGGAAAGTCCCCGAGCGCCCGCGGCTCACCGCCACCGGCAGGGACGCGCCACAGCGTGCTGGTAGAGTTCAGCGTCGCGACGATGCTGCCGTCCTCCGCCCAACTCGCGCCGAGCAGGTCAGTAGCATCGCAGAGCACCGTCGGCGAACCGCCCTCGACCGGAATTTTCTTGAGCTTCCTCGCTGCCCAGAAACCAAGCCACCTACCGTCTGGCGAGAAGAATGGACCACGCACGCCTTCGGTTCCGGGTAGCTCGGTGGGCAGGTCTTCGCTCAACTGGCGAGTGCTCAAGCGTGCAGTCCCGTCCCGCCCTGTCGAAACCCACGCTATGCGGGTGCCGTCGCGCGAGATCACGACGTCCGTCCCGACCACCGATCCTAACGAGGCGCCGGCCTGCAACTCGACGTCGAACTGCACGAGCGCACGCTCGGCGGCGAACGGTCGGCGGCCGACCCAGAGCCCCCCCGCGACGACTGCCGGTGCGATCAGGCTCGCGCCGACGCCCCACCGCAGAATCGGCCCGCGGATCGGCTTCGTGGAGTTCGGAAGGCGCTCCGCCGAAACGGCTGCGGGAACGTGGGTGTCTGCTCGCCCGCCGTTCCTGGCGTAGAACGTCGGTACGTAGCTCCCCCTCGGCAGCGTGAGAACCACGGCGCTGTCCGATCCCTCGGGTGATGCATAGTACCGCTCCAGACGGGCTCGTAGCCGAGACGCTTCCGCCCGCACGATGGGGTCGGTTCTCGGATCGAAACCCGGCGCCTTTCCCAGCGCCTCAACTCCCACCGTGTACTCCTTGAGTCCGTCGGCGCGGCCGTCGAGCACGCGTACGACGAGAAACCGCAGCAGCAGGCTTGCGCGCTCGGCGCCACGAAACGCGGGGCTGCCCAGGACCTGCTCCAACACGGCGAGGGCAGCATCGTGACTGACTGGCGCTGACTCCATGGTCGTTCGCACCACGGTTTCGAGATGTTCCGCCCCCCTCCGAGCGTCCGAATCTACTACGCACAACTCTCGTCCGCTTTCGGCGCGTGCCGCACGGTGCGGTTCCGTGCTTCCCGTGTGAATCAGTGCATGGCACAGTGGCCGCTCGCTCTTCCATTCTCCCAACTAGAGAGGCCCTGATGCCACGTTTCACCAGTCCCATCCTGCTCGTCCTCGCACTCGCCGCGTGCACTGCGGACACTCCGATGGCCGCCCCCGCGCGAGTACCGAACGCGGTCCAAAGCAGATCCACCGCCGGACTCCCGATCGCGGGTCATTGCGAGACGACTCCACTCGGGCCACCGGTCGTGACATTTCCGATCCTGCGTCAGGAAGACACAGGCGGCTGCGAGGTCACACACTTGGGTCGGACGGTCCTGCACGCCTCGCGGGTCGTCAATCTCTTGACCGGAGCGCAGGTCGCCGAGATCATCTTCACTGCCGCCGCGGGCGACGTACTACGCATGAGATCTGTCGGCACCAGCACCCCCGCAGGCCCTATTCTGCGCTTCACCGGAACGAACACGATCGTGGGTGGAACCGGCCGATTCGCGAATGCCAAGGGGCAACTGAAGGCGACCGGCGTTGTCGATCTGGCGACCGCCAACGCGTCTATTGACTACGCCGGCGTGATCTCGTTCGACGCGTCAGACCACGAACACTGACCACAGGCGTCGATGATGAACCATCATCGCCGAGCCGACGCGCCTTGCGAAGACGATGGATACGCCAGAGCGGTCCTATACCAGGATGGCCATGACCTTCGTCACCGTAGCGGTCGTCGGGTTCACACCAACGCACGGGCTGCCATGCCGATCTGGCAATCTTCGCGGGGATGCTGCACGATTGGACAACGCAACGGCGCGTTCATCCTGCGTACTGGATGGCTGGCGCGTCTGTGCTGACACTCTTCAGTGGTTCTCCAATCGCCCGAGGGTGCTGTCGAGAGCACGCACTAACCGATCGACGGCGCCGTCAACCGCCTGCTCCAGCGTCGCCGTGTTGTGGCTCACCGCAATCGGCTGGAGACCGGCGAGCCGAGCTTCCAGGAGGCAGCGCTTGTCCTTCGCCCCGGACTTCTTGTCGCTATTCTCATCGCTCAGGTGGACTTCCACCCGCGTGATGTGCGAGCTGAAGCGGACCAATCCGTCCCCTACCGCAGCTTCGACCCATTGGGTCAGCGCGCTATCGCCTTCGACGTTGCGATCGGTGTTGATCTGAATGAGCATGAGCCTATCCTCGTGTGATTCCGGTCCAATGCGCGCGGAATAGTCCGCGAACGTGCGCAAGCGAACGTTGCTGCTCGACGGGCCGCGACGCGCCGTGGTCGCTATCGTAACTCCTGCCTCAATAGCGGTAGATGGCAGCTATTCCAGTCGCGGTCGGCATCCGATCAGTAGGGATGATGACGACTTGTGCGCCCCTCTTCAGTGCCAACGCTCCGAGGTCGTCGAGCACGTCATCAACCTCAGGGTCTGCGAGGTCGCCAAACGCAATGTCGCCGGTCATGGCGTCCACTCGGCCCGGAACCTCGCGGTCAGCTTCGATGAGGAGCGTGGCTACCCGCCCGGCGACTACCGCCTTGGCACTTTGCTCCAGATCATCGTGCCCAAGCTTTCTGGATTTTGCTGCGCCAAACTCGTCGGCCAACGCGGCGAGGCGCGCCAGGTAGCGAGGCTCGAGGAGCTGCCAGGCGCGCTGGCGGAGTTCGGCGATCGTGTCGGCGTTCGGGTAAATATCGATGCTCTCCGGAATCAGGAATGCGTTGTGGCTGACCTGATGGAAGAGATGATGGTGCTCCGGAAGCGCGGCGAGGATCAGCGGCAAGCCAGAGGGCTTCGAGTGGTGATCGCGGACCCCTCGGTCGACGGCGCGGAAGAAGCGCTCCGAATCGAGGTCCACCTCGGACGCCTTACCGCCGTGGCCATGGTGCATGGGCGATTGCGACTGACTGACACCGCCGTATGAGGCGACCGTCTGGTGCGGTTCGGTCAATTCCTCTCCCAGTGCCTCTGTCATCGTCCGCGGGACACCTTGGGCAGGTTCGATCTCATCCAGGACGTCGCGGTTGCCCTCGAAGAGCTTGATCTCGTGTCGGTTCACGCCAAGGACCTGAAATCGGTCGGTCGACTGCAGCAGGCGCATCAGGGGTTTGACGTGGAAGCTATCCGCCACAATTGCCAGCTCGACGACCGGCCGTTGGAGCCTGTACACACGGAACGTGCCCCGGTCGCGCAGTACCGCGAGTCCGTCGAGGGTGTGGTTCCAGAAGTCGTGGTTGTCCGCCAATGTCAGGAACGGCTCCAACAGCGGTTGGATCTCGTGCACCGGATGCGTTCGCAGGAGCGACTCCTCCAGCGACTTCACGAGGTTGCGAAACCGGATCGGATCCTGCTCACGTTCCGGATGACGCCGATGCGTCGGTTGGTACAGCGAAAGGCAGGGGGGTTCACCAACGTCCAACAGGCCCGCTGCGTGGTCCTTATCGAGTCCGTCCACTTGCTACACTCCTCTCTATGGGGACTGCGCCAGATCGGCTCGCGCGCGCGCGGACCAACCGCTCGACGAGACGTGAGGAGAAGGGCGCGCCCCCGCCGACTGCCGTGTTGGGGACATTCAGAAGGACATTCAGGATCCTTCTCTTGCATGCCGATCGGCTGTCTCAGGATAACCAATAGGACAAGATTCTCCGCATTGGCCAGAGTGAGTATCACTCGCGGAGTACACCTGCGTCCTCAAGGTTGAGCACCTGCGGCTGATACGTGGAACGAAGGCCGCTGGGAGAGCGGCGGCGCTTGCGCCGAAGATGAGGCGCACGCCGTCAGCGAAGCCGAGATCGCAGTAGGCGACCGTCGCAGCCGTGCTTCCTCCACACGGTCGCACGCGGGGTCGCGTAACCCACCGCAGCGCTCCCGACGACCACGCCGCATCGATCGACGCCGGTGAGCTCAGCGTCGCTGAATCCGCGCGGCAATGGGAGCCTGGTCGGCACGCCGCCTAACGCGGTGTAGGGCACCTGGGTCGAGGACGGCCACGTCCCCACGACCGTGATGCCGATCGTTCTACCACGATCGCTGAGGATTGGCACGGTGCAGCACCCCCGGGGAGCATGTACGATCGTTCGCTGCGGGATCGCGACGTACCCGCCATGTGACCTTGTTCGCTACACGGTGCATTCTCATGCGTCGACTGTGCATGGGCACGACACCTCTCGGAACACGTGTCAGTCCATCGCCTGCGACGCTTTGCTCGGCCCGGGGAGTCAGCAGGCGATCACTCCCCGATCGTCGGCAGCGTCTTG
>JBDTUA010000020.1:0-30145 GCA_040007995.1 Gemmatimonadota bacterium
CCGAGCCGCGGTAATCGCGCCGCCACTGACCTGCAATTGTACCGCGATACCGACGATCGCGTAGCCCGAGGCCGGCTCGGGGTTCTTCTCGTACGCGCCGCCGCCACCCGCGTCTGGCACCGGGACGCGGATTTCGGTGAGCATCTCTCCCGGTTGCATAGCCGTCGTGAAGACGTCGGTGAAGAAGTCGTCGGCCCCAAGCGTGCGCGTGCCGCCCGGTCCGACGACGACCATCGACGCGCCTAACGCCAGCATCGCCGCCGGCAAGTCGGCGGCGGGGTCCGCATGAGCGAGCGAACCACCGATCGTCCCCATGTTGCGCACGAGCGGATCTCCAATGTGACTGACCACCTCGGCGAGCAGCGGTACCTTGCTGCGCACGATCGGAGACGCCATGACGTCGGCGTGACGCGCGGTCGCGCCGATGCGTACAGTGGTACCGTCATCGGTGATCGCCGACAGTCCGGCGATGCGGCCGATGTCGATCAGGTGCGAGGGGGTTGCAAAGCGCAGCTTCATGATCGGAAGCAATGAGTGCCCGCCGGCGAGCAGCTTGGCGTCGTCGCCCAACTGCGCGAGGAGGGCGAGCGCTTCCTGAACGCTCGCGGCAGCGTGGTAATCGAAGGCTGACGGATACATGGTCAGTTCCCCCCGGTGGAGCCTTGAATCGCCGACCATATCTTGGACGGCGTCAGCGGCATGTCGAGGTGGGTGATCCCGAAGGGAGAGAGTGCGTCGAGCACCGCGTTCGCGACCGCCGCCGTGGAGGCGATGGTGCCGGCTTCGCCCGCTCCCTTGACCCCCAGCGGATTCACTGGCGATGGCGTGACGGTGCGATCCGTCTCGAACATGGGGAGGAATTCCGCCTTGGGAATCCCGTAACTCATCATGGAGCCCGTAAGCAGCTGGCCGTTGGAGTCGTATTGTGCGCCTTCCCAGAGTGCCTGCGCGGCTCCCTGCGCGATGCCGCCGTGCAGCTGGCCGTCCACGATCATCGGATTGATCACATTGCCGAAGTCATCGACCGCGAGATAGCGCTGCAGCTGCACGTGCCCCGTCTCGGCGTCGACCTCAACAATTGCGATGTGCACGCCGAAGGGGAAGACGAAGTTGGACGGGTTGAAGAAGGTCGTCGCCTCAAGACCGGGCTCCATGTCGGGCGGGAGGTTATGCGCGAGATAGGCCGCGAGCGAGACCTCGCCGAAGCTCTTCGAGCGCGTCGGTGATCCCTTCACGAAGTAGTTGCCCCCCGCGAAGTCCACGTCCTCGGGTGCGGCTTCGAGGAGATGGGCGGCGATGAGACGCCCCTTCTCCTTCACCTTCTGTAGGGAGCCGAACAGCGCCGCGCCTCCCACGGCACCCGATCGCGAACCGTACGTGCCCATCCCGAAGGGGATACGCCCCGTGTCCCCGTGTACGATCTCGACGTCGTCGATCGAACAACCGAGCTCCTGCGCCACGATCTGCGAGAAGGTTGTCTCGTGCCCCTGGCCGTGCGAGTGCGAACCCGTCAGCACCGTGACCTTGCCGGTCGGGTGAATACGCACGACACCCGATTCGTACAGTCCCGCCTGCGCGCCCAGGGACCCGACGATGTGCGACGGCGCCAGACCGCACGCCTCGATGTAGGCCGAAAGGCCGATGCCGATGTATTTCCCCTTCGGGCGTCCCGCCGCCTGTTCGGCGCGTCGTGCGGGATAGTCAATCAGCTGCAACGCCTTGTCGAGCGCTGGCTCGTAGTTCCCGCTGTCGTACTGCAGGGCGACCGCGGTCTGGAACGGGAACGCGTCGGGCGGAATCAGGTTGCGACGGCGCAACTCGGCCGGGTCGATCCCGAGCTGACCGGCCGCGACGTCGAGCGTGCGCTCGAGTGCGTATGTCGCCTCCGGACGCCCGGCGCCGCGATACGCATCCACGGGCGTGGTGTGCGTGTAGGCCGCCGTCACCTCCACGTGGATCGCCGGGATGTTGTACTGCCCGGACATCAGCGTTCCGTATAGGTACGTCGGCACGGCGGGCGCAAAGAGGGTGAGGTAGGCGCCGAGGTTGGCCACCGTCTTCACCTTGAGGGCCACGATCTTGCCCTGCGCGTCGAACGCCATCGCCACGTCAGTGTCGTGGTCGCGTCCGTGCGCATCGGTGAGGAACGACTCGCTACGCGTCGCGGTCCACTTCACCGGGCGTCCGAGTGTCTTCGACGCCCACGCGACGACGCACTCCTCGGGATAGATGAAGATCTTAGAGCCGAAGCCACCGCCGACATCGGGCGCGATCACGCGGAACTTGTGCTCCGGTAGTCCAAGCACGAAGGCCCCCATGATGAGGCGATGCACGTGCGGGTTCTGCGACGTGACGTAGAGCGTGAGCTCATCGGCTGCGGCGTCGTAGTTCGCGAGGGAGGCGCGCGGTTCGATCGCGTTCGCGATCAGGCGCTGGTTCACCAGGTGCTGGCGTACCACCGTCGTCGCACCGGCCATCGCGGCGTCCGTCGCCGCCGCATCTCCTAACTGCCAGGTGAATACCACGTTACCAGGCACGTCGGGGTGCACCTGGGGTGCGCCCGGCGCCAATGCCGCGACCGCATCGGCCACCGCCGGGTGGTCGGAGTAGTCGACGGACACGAGGTCGGCCGCATCACGCGCGATGTGCGGGGAGTCGGCGATCACCACCGCCACCGCGTTCCCCACGTGCGACACGCGCCCGACCGCGAGCGCGCGGAACTCGGAGATCTTGATCCCCGGGTGCAGCCAGCCGGGCGGGATCGGGTTTACCCCTGCCGCCTTCATGTCCTCGCCGGTCATGACCGCATGCACGCCGGGAAGCGCCAGCGCGGCCGTCGCATCGATGCCGTTGATCGTGGCGTTGGCGTGTGGGGAGCGCACAAACGCCGCATAGGTCTGCCCGGGGAGCGTGACGTCGTCCGTGAATCGCCCCTTCCCCGTGATGAATCGGACGTCCTCCTTCCGCCGGATGCTCGCGCCGATCAGCGACGCGCCCGGTTCAGTCGTGGTAGTCATTCTCGCTCCTCAGTCGCCGGCGACGGCGGTGGTGCCGCCCGCCATGGTATGCGCCGCCTGCTGCACCGCCTTCACGATGTTGTGATAGCCGGTGCAGCGGCACAGGTTGCCTTCGAGGGCGTGCCGGATCTCCACCTCGGAGGGGTTCGGGTTGTTCGCCAGCAGGTCGGCGGCGGACATGATCATGCCCGGCGTACAAAAGCCGCATTGCAGGCCGTGGGTTTCGCGGAACGCGGCCTGCAGGGGATGCAGCGCGCCATCCGTCGCCATCCCCTCGATGGTCGTCACAGCGCACCCGTCCGCCTGCATCGCCAGCACGTTGCACGACTTCACGCCGCGGCCGTCCAGCAGCACCGTGCAGGAGCCGCATTGGCTCGTGTCGCATCCGACGTGCGTCCCCGTCAATCTCAGCTCGTCGCGCAACAGATGCACGAGGAGTGTGCGCGGCTCCACGTCGCGCGTATACGCACGTCCGTTCACCGAGACGTTGATCTCTGCCATGCTGAAGCTCCGATGGGCTGAGGGTCCTCCGCGCCGGACTGCGAGGAGCGCGGGCCGCTAGCATGGTGCCCGCACCGAACGGCGTCAAGCAAAGTTCCGTCACACCAGCGCCGCGGATTCCCTGCGGTCGCGCGCTCCCCTCTCCTCCCGGACACGCGACCACCTCACGTCACAGTTCCCGACTTTCCCGTCGCACCGACGTGAGCCGTGCAGCGCTCGGCGGCTCCCTCAGGGCGCCGGCTCGGTCTCCGGTGGTTCGATACGTCGCGCCGTCCACGTGGTCGACCAGCGCCGCGCGCTCTTCGGATCGACCCAGGCGGCGCTCTTCCAGTCGCCGAGCGCATCACTGAGCGAGTCCGGAGCGCCGATGCAGGGAGAAAAAGCGAGGTTCAGGTAGCGCGAGTCGCGTCGGAACGGGGTCCAGCCGTGCTTGTTGATCCAGATGCCGAGGTGTGTGACCTGTTCGGGATCGAAGGTGATGGCCAGCTCGCTGTCGCCCTGCCGCAGCGTCGCCCAGCCTTCCGGGAGGTCGACGAACAGCTTGCACGCGTACTTCTTGGCCACACCGAACGGGACGACGAAGTCGTGGACCTTTCCGCTCCCGCGAACGTAGGGCCAGCGATGCTCGGAACGCACTTCGCCCAGTTCGATCTCGTGCCGCGCGAATACCCGCATCCGGGCCCCTTCCGGCAGCAGCAAGCGCGTCTCCGGCGTCAGCGGAAACATCGGGTGCGAGGACCAGAGGAACGGGAGGCGTTCCGTCCCGTCGTTGAACAGCACGTAGTCCATCTCGACGCGGCCATCCGGGGCCACGCGC
Organism: Gemmatimonadota bacterium; assembly: GCA_040007995.1. Lineage (GTDB taxonomy): Bacteria > Gemmatimonadota > Gemmatimonadetes > Gemmatimonadales > Gemmatimonadaceae > SCN-70-22. The sequence goes on from JBDTUA010000020.1 coordinate 4,336, forward strand.
ACCGACCGCTGCAATCGATACGGCAGCCGTCCCCCATGCCAGGTGAAGATGGCGCGTTGTCCGTCGGGCTCGGTGCGGAAGTCGAGGCGCGGCTCCTGCGACCAGAGTTCGCCATGGTCCGGCAGCTCGATCCCCCCGAACGAGCGCACCCACCCCGGCACGCGACACGACGAGATCGTCGGGAAACACTCGTCGAAGCCACCACTGTCGCCCGTCTCGAGGTACGAGGTCCCCTCGATACCCCGGGCGAGTGGGATGACGTCGCTCGTCCACAGCCACTCGCGCCCGCCCATGAAGAGCTGGGTGATCTTTCCGCCTAACGACGGAACCAGGACCACCCGCGTCTCGCCGCCATGCAGCTCGAGGAAGCCGAAGTCGGCGGCGGTGGGGAAGGCCTTGCGGGCACGGCTGAAAAACGGGAATCTCACTCGATCGACTCGGCGGCGACGCCCCGCGTGGCGAAGATTCGAACGACCGCGGCCCCGATCTTGTTGTTGGGCGTACTCGCCCCAGCGGTGATGCCGATGCGCGTCGGACCGTCGGTCCCCATCCAGTCCGTCGCGTCGGCCTCGACGTGCTTCACCCCCGCGACCCGGTAGTGCAGCGCGTGCCGCTCCGGGTCGATTGCCTCGGCGTCCTCGACGTGATACGTGGGAACCGTTTCGGCACACAGCGCGGCGAGCGAGATCGTGTTGCTCGAGTTGAAGCCTCCGATCACGATCATCGCGTCGAGCGGCTCCAGGAGCAGGGCGTTCACCGCATCCTGACGGTCCTGGGTGGCCGAGCAGATCGTGTCGAAGGTACGATGGTGCACGGCGCGATAGGCGGCCCCGAACGCCCGTTCCATCGCCTGACCGACCGCCTCGCCGATCTCGAGCGACTCGCGCGCCAGCATCGTCGTCTGGTTCGCCACTCCAATCGATTGCAGGTGCACGTCGGGGTCGAAGCCAGGAGACGACGCCCTCGCAAACTGCGCACGGAAGGTGTCGCGCTGCGATGCGGTGACGGCGCGACGCCCCCTCGCCTCGATGTAGTCGCAGACCGTATCGGCCTCGGTCCGGTCGCGAACCACGAGATACCGTCCGTCCGGATGCTTGAGGACCTGCGACGCGGTCGCGCGCGTCTCCTCGTGATAGTACTTCCCGTGAATCAGCGCGGTGAAGCCGTCGCGAGCGTAGGCTTCCACTCGCTTCCACACGTTGAGCACACTGCCGCACGTCGTGTCGACCATCACGCAGCCGTGCCCCCGTAGCGCCTGGAAGTCGGCAACCGTCACGCCGAACGCCGGGAGGATCACCACGTCCTCCGGGGCGACGACCGAGAAATCGAAGCGCGGCTCGCCATCGCGCGTCCCCGCGAGCGGCTCGAGAATCTGGATCCCCATGCGCCGCATGTTCTCGTTCACGTGGGGATTGTGAATGATCTCGCCGAGCAGGAAGGTCCGGCGGTCAGGAAACTTCCGGCGGGCCTGATACGCATATTCGACCGCGCGATCGACTCCGTAGCAGAAGCCGAACTCGCGCGCCAGGCGCACCGTGACGTCGCCCGCTTCAAGCGTGTAGTCCCGCTCGCGCAGCAGGTCGACCAGGTGCCCCGAATAGTCGGCAGCGAGATCGTCCTTGACCTGGGCGCCGAGGCCGAATCCCTTGCGGAAGTAGCTGTCGCCGGGGCCGGGAGGCGTCGTCATGGCTGCACCACCGGGCGCCTGGCGCGCGCGGCCTCCACGGAAAGTCGCACCGGCTCCAGCGCCGCAAGGAAGTCGACCGGCCACGGCAACGTGCGTATCGCGTCGCCTCGATCGGGACCATCATACACGCACACGAGTACCAGGTACGCCTCCATACGCAGGCGCCCCTCGTCCCCGTATGCATCGAAGTTGAGCCGCAGCGAGCGCGAGCCAACCTCCGAGATATAGACGACCAGCTCGAGCAGCTCGTCCAGCCGGGGGGGCGACGGGTATTCGACGTGCATTACGCGGCGAGGCAGCGTGATCCCGAACCGTTCGGCAAACGTGCGATAGCCGATACCGCACGCCCGGAACATCTCCGACTCCCCTAGCTCGAAGAAGCGGGTGTACGCGTCGTATCGAATGATCCCCATGGGGTCACAATCGCTCCACCGGACCCGCTCGTGAATGACGAAGGGTGCGGACGCCATCACGGAGTCGCCCCATTGGAGGGCGTAGGCGCGACCGACCAGAATTCGCTGGCAATTACTGGCGACAGGGCGTACGTCACCAGGATCTCGTACGCCTGCTGGCGGTCGATCATCCCGTTCGTGAGGATACCGACCGCCCCCGCGCCGTGCTTTGTGTCGCGCGCGCCCGTGAGGGCGTCCATCGCGTGACCGAGTTCCACCCCTCTCCGCACGAGCGTGGCGACGGCCGGGGGGAGCGGCATCGCGAGCGACCCGCCGACGAATTCCCGGCCGTCGCGCAGCGCGATCGCCGCCCAGGCGCACGAGCGCATCGCCCCGCCCTCCATCTCGACCACGCCCCCCTCGAGTCCCACGCCGATGTCGGCGTCGAGGGCGAGGCGCGCCGCGCGCGCGCGCTGGGCGGCGCCTCGGATGGTCTCCTCGTCGCCGAAGGGCTGCTCCGGCACGCCCGAAGGCACTTGGACGCCCTCAACCGTCGAGAACGGCGACCACCTTCTAACGACGCTCTGCACCGCGCCCACCTTGACGGGATTTCGGGACCCCACCGCGATGCGTGGGACGTGCGTTGGATCCATGGCGAGCGGTCGGGTTCGGGTCACGCCGGCTCTCACGAGTCCGACGCACCGAAATCTAAACAACGGGGCGCGACCGGGCGCTCCTTGCTCCCTCCGCGAGGGCGGGATAAGCTAGGGCGCCCATGGGTATCTTCCCGTCGCACGTCGCCATGCACGACGTGCCGCCGTCCGCGCTCACGCGCCCCGTCGCGTCGCCGTTCATCCTCATCGGTGAGCGGCTCTGGCTCGACTTCGTCAACACCGACGACGTGCGCCGCGGCTCGCGTATCGACCTGCTTCGCGACTTCGACTCGCTGGTGCGCTTCCTCGACGTCGTCGGCATCCTGGACGTCGAGCGCTCGCAGGGCATGCGGCGGCGCGCGCAGCAGCAACCTGCCGGGGCCGCCGCCGCACTCGTCGATGCGCGCCGCGTCCGCGCTGCACTGCGCGCGCTCTCGGAGCGCGGCGCCCACTCCGAGAAGGTGCGCGGCGACGCGCTCGCGGAGATCAATCGCGTCCTCGGGCGCAGCGCCGGGATTCGGCGCCTCGAGACCCGCGCGGACGGGTCCTTCGCGCGCGCCTTCGTCCCGGTGGGCGACGCCTTCGCTGGCCTGATCATCCCCATCGTCGAATCGGCCGCCGACGCGCTGATCGCGGGAGAGTTGCTGCGGGTCCGTCGCTGCGGCGACCCACGCTGTTCGCGCGTGTTCTACGACGGAACGCGGAACGGCCGCCGCCGCTGGTGCGACATGGCGACGTGCGGCAATCGCGCAAAGGCGTCACGCTTCCGCGAGCGCGAGCGCTCGACCACGCTCGCCCCCCGCTCTCGCGACCACCGACCGTCGTAAGTCACCACCGTCGGCCAGCATGCGCCGTCAGCCGTTAGGCGCCGCCCCGCCCCGGATGTATCCCATGTCGGTGGCGTACGTCCGCAGCTTCTTCTGCAGGATCCGTCGACCGCGGAACAGGCGGGACTTGACCGTCCCCTCGGGAACATTGAGGGCGACGGCAACCTCGGCGTATCGCAGCCCGTGGACGTCGCTCAACATGACCGCCGAGCGGTACTCGTCAGGGAGCGCCTCGATGGCGGCTACCACCTTCTCGTCGATGAATGAGTCGTAGTATCTCCCCTCCGGGTCGGTCTCGCCCACCGGCTCGAACGACACGTTGCCATCGGCATCGTCGCGTGCCAGCACCTCGCGCGCGTCGATGCGGCGCTTGCGGCTGACGAACAAGTGGTAGAGAATGGTAAACAGCCAGGCCCGGATGTTCGTGCCGAGGCGATACTGCTCCCATCGCTCCAGTGCCCGCAGCATCGTGTCAGAGACCAGGTCCTCGGCATCGTCGCGCGCCCGGGAGAGCTTGAGGGCAAAACTATAGAGCGCGTCCAGGTGCAAGAGCGCCTCTCGCTCGAATGCCGCACGACGCATGGCCTCGGCCATCGTGACTCGTCGTGCCGCGACACCCTCGGACGTCCGGTAACCGGACGCTACAGAGTCGACCACGTCCGTGACCACTGCAACGTCCGCCGACCCGCTCGACGACTCTGCGTACTGGCTCGGCTCACTGCCGATGGCGGCAACGCGGGTCATATCGTCACCCCTTCGCGCATATGCATCGCCACGAAGCGCTTGAGGTCTGCCGCGATCCCCCGCAGCATCTCGGCGTCGCGGCTCACTTTCGACATCATCAGCGCTCCCTCCAGCGTGGCGATGATGAAACGGGAGAGGCGTACCGTGTCCGCTTCCTCGGAGAGGAAGGGGCGCGCCTCCCAAAGCAGAGACTGGATCTGCGAGGCCCATCGCTCGAACACGAGCGTCAACCGCTCACGAAACCCCTCGTGCATGTCGGCCATCTCGGACGCGAGGTTGCCGAAGGGTGACCCGATGCGGAAGCCCCGCTCCGTTTGCAGCGACACCAGCGAATCGATGAAGAGATTCAGTCGCTCCACCGGTTCGATCATCGGCTCGCGAAGGATCGCCAAGCCACGCTCGGTGAACTTCTCGAACTGCCGACTGAGGACCTCGAGCCCGAGTTGGTCCTTCGACTTGAAGTAGTGATAGAAATGGCTCTTGCCGCTCAACGAGGCGCGCTCGATCACGTCGTCGATCGAGGTTCCCTTGAACCCTCGTTCGGCGATCAAAACAGCGGCGGCGTCAATGATACGGGATCGTGTCTCGTTCACAAACCAATTATAGGACTGGTGGGTCCGAACTGCAAGCACAAAATGGACAAAAATTCCGCATGCCTTCTGTCGAATTGCCGCCAACACAATGATACACAATCGTTTATGACGGAGGATGCCGATTGGACCAATCCGGACCGTTCAGTCCAGTCTTGGGCAGTTTTTCCGGTCGTGTCGACGCCGTCATCTGCGGCGCAAGCCGGACGCACCCTTCCCGGCGGCCGTCGCGGCGTGGCCGAAGAGCCTCGATCCGGATAGCTTGCCCGCATGCCGACCGTCTCCGTCGAACGTACCTATCTTCGGCTTGCTGTTGACCGGCCCTTGTCGCGCGTTTCCACCAGCTTGCCAACCGGGGTGCGCTTCGAAGAAGCGTCCCCGTGTCCCGTCGCCCTCTACCGACGTCTCTACGCCGCGGTCGGGGAGGCGTATCACTGGCTGGATCGCCTCAGCTGGAGCGATGGTGAGCTGGCCGCGCACCTCGGTCGACAGAACGTGCGCCTGTGGGTCCTACGCGACGACGCAGGCGACGGAGGCTTCTTCGAACTGATGAGGCATGACGACGAGGCGGTCGAGATCGCGTACTTCGGCCTCGTTGCTTCACGCCACGGACGCGGATTGGGGCGCGCGATGCTCGCTCGTGCCATCGACGAAGCGTGGAAGTGGGGCGCCGCAAGCATCTGGCTGCACACCTGCACACTCGATGGCCCTCAAGCGCTGCCGAACTATCTCGCGCGCGGCTTCCTCCCCTTCCGACGCGAGCAGTACGAACAGATGATCGCCGACCCCTGACTGGTCGAGACTCGTCGCGCGCCACCTGGCAGCGTCAGGCTTCCCGTGAGATCAGCGTCCGCGTTCCCCTGAGGTCAGCTCCCGCGACGCCGACGATCGCGTCCGCGCTTGTCATCGCGTCCCCGCGAATCTTTGGCGGAACCACCCTGTCGCTTCTCTCGCGAAAATTGGGAGCCCACCTTCGCGACGTCGCGGTCGCGACCTCGACGCGTTCCCTCGTCGTCTCGCGCCCGCCGCCCGCCATCGCGCTCGTCGGGCGACCAGGGACGATCGAGCAGCTCCTGCAACTCATCGATCGTGCTCGCGCGAACGCTCCCGCGTTGGCCGCGATGCACTACGAAGCGAAGTGACCGATCGAGCCGCGGGAGTTCGCCTTCGGTGAGCGTGCGGGCGAGCTTTTCTGGAAGGACGAGCCGCGCCACGCCGACAGGCGCGCCAACCTCTTGCCCCTCTCCACCCTCCGCGCTCTCCTCCACGTCATAGTCGATCCCCACCGCCTTGTCGCGCACCTCGACGTAAGAGGGGAGCGCCAGTAACCGTTCACGCAGCTCAGGGGCGACCCAGTGCTCGAGCGGCAGACGCAATGGCGATGCGCGGTAGTCCCGCATCGAAGAGACGTCGCCTAACGACTCCTCGTACAGGCCAGCCAACTCGGCCATGCCAAGGCGCCGCGTTATCCCAGCTGAACGCCGGTACAGTTCGCGGATCTCCTCGATCATCGGTCGATTGCGCTTCACCGCCACGTGTCGCGTCTCGCCGCGCGCCAGCGCCTCGGCAAGTGCACGCCGCGCCTCGCGCTGCACTTCCTCCGGAAACTCATCCAGCAGCTCCTCGTCCCGCTCGAGCTCGAAGCCGAAGTAGGTCAGGCGCGACTCGCGCACCAGTGCGTCGCGCTTCCCGCGGGCATCGTAGGCCAGACGCGACTCGCCGCGCACCGCGTACTGGCGCACGAGGCCCAGCGGTACCTGCGTCCCCTCGATCGCCGCTCGCGGGATTCCCGAACGATCGGCAAAGTATCGCAGCGTCCCGGCCACCGGTCCCCACGACCCGCAGACGCTGCTCTTCGAGACTCGCGCCTCATCGCCGTCCACCGTGCGCTCATCGATGACGAGGGCGAACGGCATGATGCGCGCGATCAGGTCACAGAAGTTCCGTCGCGCGTCCTCGCGCGCCAGCGGCATCGACGTGGGGAGCGGGAGCCCGACCCCGCGATACACCGACGCCATCGCCAGCGCGGTATCCTCGATCGCCTTCACGAGGACGCCGCGACGGTCGGCCCACCGGTTGACCGCCTCCTCTTCGAACAGGTGACGCGACAGACCGTAGACTTCGCCCATGTAGCCGGCGGCCGCGAAGGCGTCTGCATAGACGTTGTAGGCCGTAAGGTGATCGCTCCCCGCGATGACCAGACCGGTGAGGTCGCGCTCGTCACGCGTCATCCGGTGCAGCGAATCGATGCTCGCCATCACCGCGAGGTACGGCATGAGCGCGTCGGCACCGTGCACGATCAGCTCGGCCCACGCGCGGTCGACGGGAAGCTTCTCGACCAACCGCCCGTAGCGCGAGAGTCGCCCGTGCTCGATCACCCCGCGCGCCTCCAGATGCTGCAGCGCCTGCCGGTAGGCCCCGCGATCCAGCGGCACCGGGAGATCCAGCTCGTCGGCGCGCACGCCCAGGTCTGCGCACGTCAGCGCCACCCGTTCCGAGTCGCCCGCCAGCTGGAAATCCGGGGCCGTCGGCTTCATCGTCGGCCAGTGCAGGTCGCGGTCGCTCAAAATGTAGACCTTCCCGTCATCCACCCGTCCGTGCACCCGCCCCGCCATCTGCAGGATCTCGTTGGTCCCGAGATGCGTGCGCGTGAGCACGTTCTTGCCGCGCTCGACGACGTTGGTGAACCGGGTATCGTCGATGACGACGGTGTCGAGCCCCTTGATGTTCAGGGCACTTTGTCCCGCCGCAGTCATCGAGAGGAAAAACGGCTTGTCGACGCCCTCCTCGAGGAACGGCCGGATCACCCGGATCGGCTCTCCCCCGTGGTAGAACGCCGCCGTGATGCGCCGGAAGCGCTCGCCCACCAGTCCCGCCACCTCCTCCACCGCCGCGCGAGTCGGCAGGAACATGCCCACCCCTCGCCGCTGCTTCACGACCTGCTGCAGGAACTTGTCGTCGAGAAAATCGGTCGGATTGCGACGCACCACGCGCACGTCGGCCGCCTTCCGCGGGTCGAACGCGGTCGACTGGATCACGGTCGACGATCGCAGGTACTCGGCGTAGAAGCGCGGATCGACCGTAGCCGACAGCCAGATGAACCGGCAACCGACGCGCTTGCCCAAGGCAAGACACAGCTCCAGCTCTGCCGAGGTCTGGTGGATTTCGTCGATCACGAGCGTGTCGCGCGACTGAATATCGCCGTCCTGGAACCAGCGGCGCGCGATCCCGGTCGTCACAACGATGACATTCCACGTCGGCGTTTCGGGCGTCGCCTCGCGTTCGCGATTGATGACGCCGATCCGCAAGTCGTCCGTCCGGAGAATGGCTTGCGCGATGGGACGGATTGCGAGCGTCTTCCCCGTGCCGGTCCCGGCGACAATGCCGAATCCATCCCCCGCGGCGGCGAGCGCTCGCACCTCGCGCCCGTGCTCACGTTCGATGACGGTATCGAGCTCGAGCCCGAGGGCGAGCTCGATGGTTTCGCACGCCGCCCGAGTCGGCGCGATGATGATGACCCGGCCCGTCGGCGGCTCAGCCGCTACGAAAGCGTCATGGTCTGTCGGGAGCGATCGATCCTGAACGGCGCGTAGCACGCCGTAATGTAGTCGCTAGGGGCGCCGAGGCTTCGAATCCTTCCGATCCCGCGAGGATTTCCCGTCCTCGCCCGCCGTGGTGTCCTTTCCGGTCCTGCGGCCCTTCTCGTCCTTCGCCTCCGTGCCTGCGGACTTCTCGTTCTCTCGATCGCCCTTTGTGCCGCGGCCGCCGTCTTCCGGGAAGATGACCCGACCGTTCGACGGACGATTCTTGATGGCGCTCGCACAGTCGGTGGGCGCGGGCTGTTGTGCGGCGGGGACGTTGTCGATCCAGATACGGCACATCCCACGAGGCGGGAGGTGGCTTTCGGGAATCTCCTCGCGCTCGGGCGTCTTCCGTCCGATCGGGGCAAGCGAACGCACCGGCGGTGGGGAAGATTGCCCTTCCATCACCGCCGGAAGCGCCACAAGGGCCGCCACCAGCGTCATCGCGAGAAATCGAGAGTTCAATCGCCCCTCCGTTGAGGACTACCTATCCCGATACGCTGCACACATGATGCCCCCGGTTCACATCAGCGCCACGATCAACGTAACTACTTTCAGTGCAAGATCTTAGCGTGATCGCTATCGCACCGCCGTATGGCACACCGTCCCGACAGGCAGACGATCGGGGAGGACAGGGGGACACCCCGATCCTCCCGCGCTCGTACACCAATGCCAGTCCGAAGCACCAAATCTCGCAGGCGTCAATCGCCGAATGAAATCCCGGCGGCGCGTGCGGTGCGCATGATGTCATGGTTTAGCTCGATACGCTTCGGCTCCTTGAGCGCATCAACGAACGGAACTGTCACGATATGCGGCGACTGCAGCGCCACCATCTGTCCCCACTTCCCCTGCTCCACCGCCTCGATGGCCGCGCCACCGAATCGCGTCGCGAGGAGTCGATCGTAACCCGTTGGTCCGCCGCCGCGCTGCAGATGCCCCAGCACGAGCGATCGCGACTCCTTCCCGGTGCGATTCTGAATCTCCCACGCTAGGCGTCCGGCGATTCCACCAACGCGCTTGTCCTGCCCCGGCAGCGAATCAGCAAGGATCGACTCCTGTCCGCCCACCGGAAACGCCCCTTCGGCGGCGACGACAATGGAGAACTGCCGCCCGGCGCGATCCCGCGCCCGCACCTTCGCGCAGACCTTTTCGATGTCGAACGGAATCTCGGGGACAAGGATCACGTCCGCGGTCCCGGCCACCCCCGAGTGCAAAGCGATGAAACCGGCATGACGTCCCATGACTTCCATGACAATCACGCGGTCATGGCTCTCGGCGGTCGTGTGCAGCTTGTCGATCGCCTCGATGGCCGTGTTGACGGCCGTGTCGAAACCGAAGGTCGTGATCGTCCCGCTCACGTCGTTGTCGATGGTCTTCGGCACTCCGACGATCTTCATCCCGCGCTCGAACAGCTTCTGCGCGATGGCCAGCGAGCCATCACCACCGATCGTGACGACGGCGTCGATCCCCAATCGCTCGGCATTCTCGAAGATCTCGCCGGAGCGATCGACCTCGATGTATGAACCATCGGACTGGCGCACCGGGAACTCGAACGGGTTTCCGCGGTTTGTCGTGCGCAGGATCGTCCCGCCCAGATGCGCGATGCCGCGCACCGAGTCACGCGTCAGGGGGATGATGTCGTCCTCGCCGAGCAGGCCGAAGTATCCGCGACAAATCCCGAGCACATCCCAGCCACGACTAGTGGCGGACAGCACGGCGGCGCGAATGACGGCGTTGAGCCCCGGGGCGTCACCGCCGCCGGTAGAGATCGCGATGCGCATCTCGGAGTAAGGGGGGAAGGAGGGCGTGATGGGAAACGCGGTCCGCGCCGGGGCCATTCAGCCTGCGTTCTCCCCGGCTGTTGCGAACCACCCCGACAGACGTGCAAAGGTAAACGATTACAGTCGAGGCGCACCCTGAGGAGACGATTTAGTCGCTAGGGCGGCACCGGTACCCCGGCCAGGTTCGCCAGAATCCGGATGACCGAGTCTCGCCGAGCGACCACCAGACGCAGCGAGTCGAGCTGGTCCTGCATCTCCTGCTGCTGCGAACGAATGTCATTGAACGCCACGCCGAGGTCCTGCAGCGCTTGGGCCGTCTGGATGTCCTGCTGAGACGGCGGGGCGCACCCGGCGGCCGCTCCCAGCAGGATCGCCGAGGTGAGCGAAAGAGCACCTACGCGACGACGAGCGGCAAATGAGGGCGTCATGGGCGAGGAGTATCGCCCGCCGACGACCGTCGCGAAAGACGCCGCCGCCGCGACTCCGGTACGTCCCGCGCGCGAATGGTACAGCTATCCGGAACCGACGGCGCCATCCTGGGTGGTCTCTGCTGGAGCGCACATGCGACATGGATTCACCCTGCTCGAACTCGCGATCGTCCTGTCCGTCATCGGCCTCGTCTCCACGATCGCCATTCCCAGCGTCGCGAGGGTCCGGGATCGCGCAGCGGTGCACGGCGCCACCTCGGCGCTGGTCTCGGTGCTCGCCGATGCGCGCCACCAGTCGTTGCGCTGGCAGCGGCGAACCGCGATCCGGTTCGATACAGCAACCGGCTCGGCGGTGGTGCACGCCGGGCAGGATACGCTGTCCCGCCTGCAGCTACGCACGCTGTTCCAGGTATCACTCGACGCCACGCGGGATTCGATCGCGTTCTACCCGACGGGACTCGGCTTCGGGGCGGCGAACACACGCCTGATCGTGGCGCGCGGCATCGCCGCCGAAACCGTCACCGTCTCGCGCGCCGGACGCGTGAAACGATGACGAAGGGAGACTCGGCGCTCACGGCGATTCGGCGACCGTCCCGAAATCGAAGCCGGGCATTGAAATGCGCTCGATCGGCTTACCCAGCACGCGCTCGATCGTACGCACCATCGCGATCTCGTCTGGAGCCATGAAGGTGAACGCGTCGCCCGTGGATGCGGCGCGACCCGTGCGACCAATGCGATGCACGTAGTCCTCGGCCTGTCCCGGCACGTCGTAGTTGATAACGTGCGAGATGCCGGAAATGTCGAGGCCGCGTTGTGCGATGTCGGTCGCCACCAGCACACGAATCTCGCCGAGCTTGAACCGCTCGATCGCCTGCGTGCGCTGGGATTGGGACTTGTCAGCGTGCATCGCGGTCGCCTCGACACCCGCCGCGTTCAGATCACGCACCACATGGTCGGCGCCATGCTTGGTGCGGGTGAAGACCAGCACCGAGTCCATCTCGGGCTTGCGCAACAGTTCGACGAGGAGGTCGTTCTTTCGACTGCGTGGCACGGGGTAGACGGCATGCCGCACGGTGCTCGCCGCCGAGGAGCGCCGTCCCACCTGCACGACGATCGGCCGACGCAGGTACTTACGGGCGAGTGCTTCGACTTCCGGCGGCATCGTGGCGCTGAATAGCAACGTCTGGCGATAAGGCGAGATGGCCGACACAATGCGGTTGATCTGGGGGGCAAACCCCATGTCGAGCATGCGATCGGCTTCGTCAAGCACGAGGATCTCCAGCGCCTCGAGCGAGGCGTTGCGCTTCTCCATGAGATCGATAAACCGACCGGGTGTCGCGACGATGACATCGACACCTCGCAGCAACGCCTGCTCCTGCGGCTCGTACGCCACGCCGCCATATATCGGCGCCACTTCCACGTCGGACCCGAGCCCGTACTTCCGGAAGCTCTCGTCGACTTGCTGGCAGAGCTCTCGCGTCGGCGTGAGGATCAGGCATCGCAGTCGCTTGGGACCCCCTAAAAGCCGCTGCACGATGGGCAGCGTGAACGCCGCCGTCTTTCCCGTACCGGTCTGCGCGAGCCCCATCACGTCGCGCCCCTGCAGGGCGACCGGAATGGCATCGCGCTGGATGGGCGTGGGTACGAGGTACCCGGCGGCGGCGACCGCGGCGAGAATCTTCAGATCGAGTCCGAGGTCGGCGAAGGTCAGCGGTTCAGCCTCCACCTCAGCGGGAACGCCCAACTCGCCACCGATGCCATCATCGAATGCGGCGCGGGCTCCCTCGTCTTCATCGTCGACGTGATGGTTCTCGACCGCACGCTCGGGCCGGGTCGGCGCCACGGTTGTTGGTACTTTTCCCTGCTCTCCCTTCGGCGCGCGCGGCGCGCGCGCGCGCGCCCTCGGCGCGGTTCGCGTCTTCGTCATTCCGCCTGTTGTCGGGGTTCTCGCTCTTTTCCTCAATCTAAGCCGCCGGCGCCGGGCATCACCACCGCCCGAATGGTTAGCCGGCGACAAGATTTGGCGATGACGCCTCGGGACGAACGATCGTCGTCGGCCGTCGCGCCGGTGCGGTAGGACGGGAGACGGGAGACGGGGGGAGAGCTGCAAGGAGAGGGCGACATTCGCGCGTTCGCTACGAGTATCCGAACGACCTTCGAAGGGGTGCGATTCGCTCGCCGCGAGGCAGCCAACTCCACGGGAACGGGCGTCGCTTGCCCCGCGAGGCGAACGCCTTTCCCTCCGAGCCAGCATCGAAGCGATCGGGCACGCCGTGACGCCGTTCCGCGCCGGCCCTGTCGGCCCGTCGGCCTAACGATTCGCGGACAGATGCGGGAGCAGCGCCTCCAGGACCGTTTGCGGCACCTCCTCAGCCAGAACGTGCCCGGCCCGCGCGATCACCTGTGCCTCCGCGTTCGGGAGCGTGCGCACACGCGCTGCAGACTCGGTGGCGCGCACCAGCAGGTCCTGGCCTCCCAACAGGGTGAGCACCGGCATGCGCAACGCCGCGAGTTCGTCATCACCACGCGGCTCGAGGCGAAAGCGGTGCAGCAGCGTGCGTAACGCCCACCCAAACGCCGGATCGCCGGTGGGGGCCCAGTATTCATCGACGTCGCGAATCGCGAAGTCCCCCAGCGTTCCGTTCAGCGCTCGAAGGGCCACCGGCACACTCCATGGCGGGACGGCATACTGCACTAGCGACGTAGCCGCCCCGGGCGTGAAGAAGCGAGCCAGTCCCACGAAGCGGAGCGTCGCCAGCCCCACCGGGGCGAGCAGCGTGAGTGACGACAAACGATCCGGACGACGGCAGGCGACGTCGAGCGCGACTCCACCGCCCAGCGAATGGGCCACCAGCGCGAGCTGTGACACGCCAAGCGCATCGATGACCGACTCGAGGTGGTCGGCCATCGCGGCCGACGTGTACAGCGTCTCGTCGCGCGGCTTGTCCGACCCGCCGTGCCCACGGAGGTCCATCGCCACCACCCGGAAGCCTTGCTCCACCACCACTGGGAGAAGCTTCCGGTAGAAGTACGCGGACGCTCCCCACCCGTGCACGAACAGCACGAGCGGCGCCGACACATCGCCGCCCTCCACCAGCCGGACTCGCTCGCCTCGCGGCAGTTGGAGAAAGCGCGAGGCAAGCCTCGCCTCGTGGGCGGGGTACCAGTCCTCCGGCGAGAGTCGATCTCGAAACAGACTGACCAGCACTTGTTTCGGCTCCACGGTGAGAAGGAATTCGCCCCTCAAAGCTGCCGGCCTCCACTGCCGAAGTGAAGCGGCGCCGCGACGACCGCTCCCCCCTGAACAACGTTTCCCCTCCTCAGAATGGGGGGTGTCGCTGCGCAAGCGCCTCAAACGAACGTGCCGCGCGGATTGGAGGCGCGGTCGGGCGCACCCCGGTGCGGGCGCACACCGCGGAGGCCGCGGGAACTGCTGCGGAGCGGAACTACCACGCGCCCGCGGTGTCCCGCCCTGAGTCTCGTCCCGCGGGTCCCGCACGCCAACTTTCCTGTTGCAGCGGCGTCAAGCCTGCTTGTCCGCCTCGTTTGCACCCTTCAACTTGCCTGCGCCCTCGCTCCCCCCGCGAATGTCATCCTCCGCGCCCGCCGTGCTTCCGCCCTGCCACTCCGCTCGTGCGGGGTGAATTCGTCGATGTCGGCAACGCGCGATTGTACTACTACGCCTCCGGCACGCGCGGGAGCGGCGAGCCGATCGTCTTTCTGCACGGCTTCCCGACCTCCTCGCATCTGTGGAACGGCGTCGTCCCGCTCGTGCCGAAGGGGCATCGGGTGGTCGTGCTCGACTTGCTCGGGTTCGGTCGAAGCGATCCGCCCGCGGAAGGAACCGACCTCTCCCTGCGGGCACACGCCGACCGCGTCGTGGCCGTGCTCGACACACTCGGCATCAACTACGCGACGGTTGTCGGGCACGACCTGGGCGGCGGCATCGCGCAGTCGCTGGCGATCCGGTACCCGACGCGTGTCGCGCGATTGTGCCTGATCAACTCCGTCGCCTTTGACGCCTGGCCAGGTCGTGAGGTGAAGCTCGTCAGGGCAACAATGCCTCTCACGCGTCATTTGCCTGCGACGTGGATTCTCTCTGTCCTGCGCGCCGACCTGTTGCGAGGATATGTGGTATCGGAACGCGGCTCACATTCCATCGACCAGTTCGTCCGCCCGTTCACCTCCGACTCGGGGCGCGACGTGCTCGTATCACACCTCTCAGCGCTCGACTCATCGGAAACCAGGACACTGGAACCGCGATTAAAGGACATCGTGGCTCCGACCACCGTGGTGTGGGGAGCGGAGGACCCCTTTCTTCCGAGGGAGATCGGAAAGCGCCTCGCCGACGCCATTCCCGGGGCCGTGCTCGACGTCGTGCCCGACGTGCGTCACTTTACGCCGGAAGAAGCGCCCGAGCGCATTGCCGCCGCCCTCACCCAATTGCTCACTCGATGACGTCGCCTCGGCTGGACACTTTTCGCGCCATGGTCACCAAGAGCCCGCAGAACCCGCTCGCCCGGTTCGGGCTGGCGAACGAACTGCTCAAGGCGGAGCTGTGGGGCGAGGCCGCCGACCACTTGCGGATCTACCTGGCGGCGTACGACGACGAGGGCAACGGATACGGTCGTCTCGCCCAGGCGTGCGAGGCGTTAGGCATGACAGACGAGGCCCGGGACGCGCTGCGGCGAGGAATCGCCGCGTCCGAGCGTTTCGGTCACACCGGGATGGCGAGCGAACTCGCCGGCCGTCTCGACGACTTGGAGGATTCCGCGTGAAACGCTATTTGCGAGGCGGCCTGCTGGCCCTCGCCTGCTGTACCCTCGACGTCTCCGCACTCGCCGCGCAGCGGATCTCACCTGTCGCGGCGCAGCCGGTGGGAATCGGCACGCGCGTCCGCATCTACGCCCCCTCGCTTCGTCGCGAGCGGTATGTCGGACGCGTGGACTCGCTGAGCGCGTCGGAAGTGACGCTCGACACCGCCGGCGTCCGTCGGCGGCTCGGCTTCGAGATGGGTCCGGTGCTGGTCGACTCCTATCGCCTGGTGACGCTGCGGACCGCGGCAATCGAGCAGATCGAGGTCAGCGCCGGGCGCACCACGCGCCGTGCAACCATCAAGGGGGTGATCATCGGCGGGCTCGCCGGGGCCCTGCTGATCGGCTTCGGGCAACTGCCGGAGGTCAACCCCTCCGCCTCGGACTTCCTCAAGGGAGCGCCGCTCGGGCTGGTGCTCGGTTCGCTCGTCGGCGGCGGGATCGGCTTCGCGTTAGGCGGCGAGCGCTGGGTCCCCGGCGAGTTCGCGCGCTGACCGCCATCCGCGGGTCTCGAGGCTAGCGTACTTCCTTCGCGGCGTCGAGCACGTTGGCGATGTCGCGCGACAGCGCACGCGCCTCCTGCGTCGCCGACGAGACGTCGTCCATCGCGGACTGCACCCCCGCCGAGCGCAGGGCGATCATGTCGAGCCGCATATTCTGCAGCACGAGCGACGCGCTCTCCAGCTGCGTCAGCAGCGTCTCGTGACGCGCGCGCAGGTCAACCGTGGTGACGCGCTGGCGTTCCAGCAGCTGCAAGCGCTGGTCGCGCTCGCGCGACTCGGGCTGCGCGCGCGTGGCGGCGATGCGCCGGTCGAGCTCGTCGATCGCTGAAGGGCGCACGTCCTCCTCCAGGCGATGCAGCGCCTGCGCCACGGACGCGACCCGCTCCGCGAGGGCGTGCATGGTGGGCGCGACATCGGGGATCAGGTCGAGATCCGCTTTCGTGAGTTTGCCCAACACTTCCTGCACCGCCAGGCGATCGCCGGCCGCGCGGCGCACGTAATCCCCGTACGGACCGGCGAGCACGTCTTCGGGGACCATCTCGCGGGCAAGCTGTGCCGGCGACGGAAGCGATCGTATCGCGGACCTGCCGTCGCCCTGCGCCTTCATCGCCTTCTGAGCTTCGCGCCCGAAGATGTCGCGGAAGCGCACGCCATCGGCCCACAGGGAGGCGAGACGCTGGGCGAGGGGAATCGACATCCCGATCGCGGGGAAGATGAACCAGAGAAAGGTCGGCGAGAACGCGAGGTTGATCGCCGCGAGCATCCCGACGGTGACGGCCGAACTCGCACTCCGCCGGCGAAACGACCGGATCCGGTCCGCCACGCTCAGTTGGCCGAAGGTCTCCATGCTCTCCCGCCCGCGCAACGCGTCCCGCTGGCGGCTGTCGCGCCCCACCATCCGAGAGCGATCTCGCACGTCGCGCCACGAGTCGGGCATCCACGGCGGGACCGGCGGTAGGGGCTGCAGCATGTTCCTCACGGGTCGCGCGAGGGGTGCGCCCCATCCCGCGTTCGATGCCTCGATCGCATCCCGCTCGATGTCCTTGGCCATCTTCGACGCTGAGCGCGCCGTTCGCTGCGACCCTCGCACGATGTCACGCACATTGGCGGCGAGCCCATCGATTCGCGGCGCCCGGTGCTTCCAGGCAGATGACAGGTGGTCGATATCGACATGTCGCTCCGGGACGGGCGCTTCGGACGGCGTCGGCGCCGAAGCGCGCAGCGACGACATCCCGGCTTCGACGGCGGCGATGGCGTCGCGAAAGCTGCCGGCATCTTCCCAGCGATCCTGCGGGCGCTTGGCCATCGCTCGCTCCACGGCCGAGACGAGCAGCGGAGGCAGATCGCGCCGACACTCGCGCAGCGGTCGGGCGGTGTCGCTGATGTGCTTCATCAGCATTGACGGCGTGTTCGTGGCCCGGAACGGCAGCTCGCCCGTGAGCATCTGATAGGCGACGATCGCCAGCGAGTAGAGATCCGAGCGTCCGTCGATCTCGCGCTCACCCATCGCCTGTTCCGGCGACATGTATGCCGGGGTTCCGACCGCGATCCCGGTGACGGTCAACCGCGCATCGCCCTCGGCGGCGCGCGCAATCCCGAAGTCTGTGACCATCGGACGCCCGGTCGCCCGATCGATCAGGATGTTGTCGGGCTTGATGTCACGGTGCACGATGCCGCGGGCGTGCGCGTACGCGAGCGCGTCGGCGACGCCGCGCAGGATGCCAAAGACTTCGGCCAGGGGGGGGCGATGCTCGGTCGCCAGCCGCAACGACAGTGGCTCCCCTTCGACGAGCGCCATCACGAAGCAGACCAGCCCATCCCGCTCCTCGACCGCATAGATCGGGACGATGTTGGGATGGTTCAGCTGGGCCGCTGTTTGCGCCTCGCGGAGGAAGCGCTGCTTGACGTCGTCGCGATAGGCGAGTTCGGGGGGAAGGACCTTGATCGCGACCGCGCGACGGAGCTTGCGATCCATCGCGCGGTAGACCACGCCCATCCCCCCGCGACCGAGTTCTCCCTCGATCTCGTAAAGGCTGCCCAGGGCAGCGCCGACACGTTCGCGCAGAAGGTCGGACATCGGCTGCCGGCGCTTGGGCACGGACGGCAGCGACGTGGGGTCGCCACCGACCGGGCGCTAGCCCCGTCCTCCTATCCGCAGCTTGGCCATCTCGTCGCGCGCGTACACGACGGCGTCCACTTCGCGTCCCAGCGCCATCGCCTTTTCCGCCACTGAGGTGATGGTTTGGTGGTTCTGGGGGCCGCTGCGCAGTCGGACGACTTCGAGTCGCATGTTCTGCAGCGCGAGCTCACAGCTCTCGAGCTTCTCCCGCGCCTGCGCCAGCCGCGAGCCGAGGTCGGCGACCGTCCGTCGTTGCCGCTTGAGGTAGGCCAGCTTTCGCACGCGCTCCTCGCTGGCGCGCGTGTCGAGCGGATTTGCCTCGGCCTCAAGGCGCCGGATGTCCGCTTCCAGCTCACCCGCCGACTCGGCGGGGACGGTGCGTTCCAGCTCGGCCACCTGCATGGCCAGTGCCTCCACCTTGCCGTACAGCGCAATCGCCGATGACGGCACGTCGCCGAGGATGGACCGTTCCTTCTTGGGGAGCGCCTCGATGAGCCGCAGGATGTCGTCGCGGTTGCGCCGGGCATCCTGCACAGCCCGCCCCCCCGCTCCGCCCCCACCCGGCATCGGGTTCCCGCGCGGCGAACCCGCGAGCGCGCGCGTGGATCCGGCGCGATCGAAGAACTCGTGGCCACTCTGGCTGCGAATCCTGGCGCGTTGCCGCACTTCTGACCGCTTCACGGGATCCCACAACGCACGCACGCTGTCAGCCCACTCCGCCACCACATCGAAGAAGAGCTTGTCCTTCGGCTCCTTCAGGATGTCGTGCCAATCGAAACCGTCCGACCAGAGTTTGGCGTATTTCCAGGCGATATAGATCGTGTACATCCCCCAGAGTCCGACGAAGTCGGGGCCACCGAAAGCATTGACTACGATGCTCCCGCCCCCCGCGAAGTTCCACGGCGCGAGTTTCTTCCGGAAGCTTCGCACCTCGAGCGCGTGCCACCGCAGCTGCTCGTCAGGCGAGACCTGCATCAACTCGCCCGCTCCACCGTTGGCACTGTCGACGCCGTACCCGCTGCTCGACGACGAGGAGGCGAACGACAGCGGTCCGCCGTGGGCAGGCTCCGGGACTTCGCCCGATTCGAGCGCCGTGGCGAGCGCCGCGGCGCTCGGGAAGCGATTCTCGGGCTCCTTCTCCAGCATCATCATGACCGCCCGACCGAGGTCCGGCGGGACGTGCGGTGCGCGCTCGTGCACGGGCGTCGGCATCTCGGAGATGTGCTTCACGAGGAGCGCCGGCGTGCTGGTGGCGTTGAACGGAAGGTCGCCCGTCAGCATCTGATAGCCGACAACACCTAACGAGTAGAGGTCGCTCCTCCCATCGACCTCGCGCTCCCCCATCGACTGTTCCGGCGACATGTACGCGGGTGTCCCGATCGCCATCCCCGTCGCCGTCAGTCGGGCGTCGGCGCCGTCGGTGATCGCGCGTGCAATGCCGAAATCGGTCACCATCACCCGCCCATCCTCGCGATTGATCAGGATGTTGTCGGGCTTGATGTCGCGATGTACGACGCCGCGCTCATGCGCGAACGCCAGCGCACGAGCGGTCTCGAGCAGGTATCGGCGCGATTCGTCGTAGGGGAGCGCTCCCGTGCGATGCAATCGCACGGCGAGATTCTCGCCGTCCACGAATGCCATCACGAAGTAGACCAGCCCCTCCCGCTCGTCGACCGAATAGATCGGGACGATGTTCGGGTGACTCAACTGTGCTGCCGTCTCTGCCTCGCGCAGGAAACGCGTCCGGATCTCGCCGCGAAAGGCCAGCTCCGGCGGGAGGACCTTGACCGCGACCTGACGCTTGAGTCGGCGATCACGGGCCAGATACACGATGCCCATACCCCCGCGACCGATCTCCCGATCCAACTCATAGTTCGCGCTGAGTACGCGCTCGACGTGCGCGCGAAGCTCGTTGTCGGACGATGAAGCGATAGGGTCTGGCACTCGAGAGGGAGCGATGGAATCGGAGGGGACGGTCAGCATCATAGTGTAGCATTCGACCGGATGAGCGTCTAGCGCGCCGATCCGCCGCTACGGCGCATCCGACTGAGCCTTACGTCAGAATGGCCCGCGAAAGTTGCAAAGCCGGTCAACGTGGCGTAAAACAGGAGCGCGAAGCGTGCATGGAAGAGTGCCAGCTGGTGGAAGGACTCGCGGATTCGCGGGGTACGACGTTTGGGGCGATCACTGATCCTCCCGGTCGCCGACCTCTCGGTCCGTGCCGCACCTTCTGCCGTCGGCCCCCGTGGTCTATTCGTTCTTTCGACCTCTCGTCTCACTCGACATGGCCCAGCGCACGACACTTCCGGTCCTCCCGCTTCGTGGGACGGTCACCTTCCCCGGCCTCACCTCGCCCATTGCGGCGGGGCGCCCCGGGACGCTTCGTGCCATCGAGGCAGCCTTGAAGACCGATCGCCTGGTCTTCGCAGTGGCACAGCGAGACAATACGGACGAACCCTCGCCCGAAATCCTGTACTCCATGGGCGTCATCGCCCGGATCGGTCAGATCCAGCGCGGACTCGGAGGCGTGCAGCTCCTGCTTCAGGGGGAACAACGCGCGACTTCCCTGCAGTACACTCTCACTGACGGCTACCTGACCGCCGTGGTCATGCCGACGGAGGAGATGGCACCGCTCAACGAGCAGGATGCCGCCTTCGAGGCGCTACACAAGGAGACGCGGGAGCGCGCCCAGGAACTCGGCGAAAAGCGCGGCCTCCCCGAGGAGGTCGTGCATCAGGTGCTCGACTCCGTCGACGACCCGGGACGATTCGCCGACCTCGTCGCCGGCTATATCGAGCTCCCCGTGCCCGAGAAACAAGGGCTGCTGGAAACGCTCAGCGTGGAGGAGCGGCTGCGGCGTGTCCTCGTGCACGTGCAGCGCCAGATCGGCATGCTCGAGGCACAGGAAGAGATCAAGTCCCAGGTCCAGGAAGAGCTGGGCGAGCGGCAGCGCGAGATGTTCCTGCGTGAGCAGCTCAAGGCGATCCAGAAGGAGCTGGGCGACGACGACCAGTCGAAGGAAATCGCCGAACTCCGTGAGAAGCTCGCCAAGCTGGATCTCCGCAAGGAGGCGCGCGCCGAGGTCGAGCGCGAGCTGGGTCGCCTCGAGCGGTCCGGTCGCGAGTCGATGGAGGCGCAAGTTATTCGCACCTACCTCGAGTGGATCGCGGAACTCCCGTGGAGCAAGCGCTCCGACGACCATCTCGACCTCAATCGCGCAATCGAGGTCCTGGACGACGACCACTACGGGCTGCAGGACGTGAAGGATCGCGTCCTGGAGTTTCTCGCGGTCCGTCAGCTGCGTGCCCAGCAGATCGCCGAAGAGGTGGCCAGGACCGGCGAGTTCCCCATCGGGAAGCTCAAGTCCGGGCTGGAGGAGGCCTTCCCGATCTCCGGCAACGGTGACAGTAGCGACCGATCGATCACCGACACCCGCGAAGCGAAGGCGCGCGCCATGGCGCGTGGTCCTATCCTGCTCTTCACCGGGCCGCCGGGCGTCGGCAAGACCTCGATCGCGAAGTCGATCGCCCAATCGCTCGGGCGCGAGTACGTGCGCGTCGCGTTAGGCGGTGCGCGCGACGAGGCCGACATTCGCGGACATCGGCGCACCTACGTCGGTGCCATGCCGGGGCGCATCATTCAGGGTATGAAGCAGGCCGGGACGAAGAATCCCGTGTTCCTGCTCGACGAGGTCGACAAGCTCGGCCAGTCGTTCCAGGGCGATCCATCGAGCGCACTGCTCGAAGTGCTCGACCCGGCACAGAACGACTCCTTCACCGACCACTACCTCGGCGTTCCATTCGACCTGTCCGAAGTGCTGTTCATCGCCACCGCCAACTTCATCCAGAACATTCCGGGCCCCCTGCTCGACCGCATGGAAGTGGTGGAGTTCGCCGGGTATACGGAGCGTGAGAAGGCCGAGATTGCCAAGAAGTACCTCATCCCGCGCCAGCTCGAGGAGTCGGGACTGCGGGACAAGCAGGTAAGCTTCGACGACGATGCCGTGATGTCGGTGGTCAGCCACTACACGCGCGAGAGCGGCGTGCGGCAGCTGTAGCGCGAGATTGGTCGCGTGTGCCGCAAGGTGGCGCGTAAGCTCGCCACGGGCGACACCTCCGTCCTCGCGGACAACCGCATCGATGCCGCCGAGATTCGCGAGTTGCTCGGCCGGCCGAAGGTGCACCCCGAACGGGCGCAGGAGCAGCACGAGGTAGGAATCGCTACCGGGATGTACTACACGCCGCAGGGCGGGGACATCATGTTCGTCGAGGCCTCGATCCGGCGCAATGATGTACGGCCGGCCTCGAACGATTCCGAGGGGGGGCGCGACACTCCCGGACGCCAAGGGCCGATCTCGCTGATCCTCACCGGGCAGCTGGGCGACGTCATGAAGGAAAGCGCACGCGCGGCGCTGACATATGCGACCAACAACGCGGTGGCGCTCGGCATCCCGCTCGAGCGGGTCACGAGTGCGAGCGAGGCACACATCCACGTGCCGGCTGGTGCCATTCCAAAGGACGGCCCCTCCGCCGGTCTGGCGATCGCCACCGCGCTCGTGTCCGAGCTGTCGGGACGACCGGTGCGCGGCGACGTGGCCATGACGGGCGAGATCACGCTACGTGGCCGGGCGCTGCCGATCGGTGGATTGAAGGAGAAGGTGCTCGGCGCGCATCGAGCGGGCATCAAGCACATCATCATTCCGCTCCAGAACGCGCAGGACGTGGAGGACGTGCCCGAGGAAGTGCGCAAGGAGTTGACCTTCCACCCGGTCGAGACGCTGGCCGAGGTCCTGGAGATCGCCTTGGTGAACGAGCCGACCCCTGGCACGGTGAAGGCACGTCGCACACCGCAGGTCAAGGCGAAGGCGACTGCGGGTGCCGCGGCCGAGTGATGCTGTAGTGGTGTTGGGTGGACATGAGCGGGGCGCCGATGAGGCGCCCCGCTCATTTTCGGAGCGACCCCGCGGAAGGGCGCGGCCGCAGCGGGTGCACGAAACCGAATGGAGTGACCTCGAATGTCGGAAAAATCACCTCCTCCCACTCGACTTCCGGTGTCACGGCGGCGCGTGGCGCCGCCCCCGCTCCCACGCGTATCGCTGCGAACTCAAACCGATCGGCGGCCTTCTCGTTCACTTCGTAGCCATGGTCGGCCAACGACCCGACGGAGAGGACGCTGAACGGCATGTCGGGCGTCGATTCCGTGAAGCCGGTCATCAACTCACGGTCGAAGGTCGACTCGCGCCAATGCACGCCGGCCGTCCCGCTCCCGCCGGTGTTCTCGACCGGAACTCCCGGCGCGCACTGTGTCCCGAACCCAATCAACGCGCAGCGCGCGACACCGATGGCGCCGATGTATCGCGGCTCTGTCGTCCCCAGCGAATCTACGAGGTTCTTGAATCGCCACAACGAGCCGATGCCGACGATGTGCAGCATCTCGTGCAGCACGACCGCCTCGAATCGACCGGTGTTCAGGAGGGTGAGCGCGTCCGCGTCATCGAATTGCATCGTGCCCACGAGCGACTGCAGCGTCGTGTTCCGGACAAAGCACGGTCCGGCGCGCGCCAGGACCTTTCCGATGCCGTCGATCGGCGCCACGCTGGCGAAGATGATGATATCGTCGATCGTCTCGGATAAGGTCCCACCCGCACCTCCTCCACAGCTCGACACGTTCAGCGACTGCACTGTCACGTCGGGAAGGTCGCCCACGACTGCGGTACGAATGCGATCGGCGGCATGCCGGAAGGCCGCCTGAAATTCAGGCGACGGCTCGCTGCCAGGAAAGCGCACCTCGATCGTGAAGTCGGAGCGGGCGTGCGCGACGACCGCCACCGCGAACGCACCGATGGTCGCGCGTACCGTCTGAGTTGAAGTGAGCGCCCCAAGTCGCCACCGCACGCCGCCGGCGATCCCATCGCTGCCAGTCGACGCGACAGAAGGAGCGAGCATGCCCCCTCCGTCGATTGCCTGAAAGCTTACCTGCTGATTCGGCACTGGATTGTCGAATCGATCGACGACCAGCACGCCGAGCGGAGCAGGGAGTACATCACCGGCCAGCGCGAACTAATCATCACCGCTGGCGACACGAACCGCGCTTGGCGCGCCGGGGATACCGGACGCCTCGAGTAGGAACGCGGAAAGCTGTCCGACCGTGACGAGTAGCGAATTGCGGCCCGCTCGGGTTCCCAAGGTCCACTGCCCGACTGATGTCGGTCCCGACGCGGAGCGCGTGGGAGGATTGCGCAGCGTTCCTCCACCCTCTCCCACGGCAACCGACACCGTCACGCCGCCGATCGCCTCGTCCGACGCGTCGCGCACGAGAAACGAGGGCGCCGCGGCGAGGACGCTCCCGACCTCGGCCACCGGGAGCGCCGACGTCGCGGAGGCGATGCTCGAAGGCACCTTGGCCGGCTCCCCACTCTCACGGCATGCCGTCGCCCATGACGTGCTGAGCAGGGCAGCGAGCGGGCCGACAATCGATCGGCGGAGAGGACGCATGGGACGGACGGGGACTCCGGGTGTCGAGCGTCTGTGGTCCCAGAAGCTAGCACGCCCGATTGCGCCCCGCATCGACCGGAACCCCCGTGCGCTTTCTCCCGTAGTGACAACATCCCTCTCCCCAACCGATGCTGACCTCATTCTCCACCGCAGTGGGCGTCGCGATCGACCAACTTCGCGTCAACACCCTCCGTACGATCCTGTCCACCCTTGGTGTGATCATCGGCGTCGGCTCGCTCGTCGCCGTTTTATCGTTAGGCGACGGGATGGAGGCGTTCACCCGCGATGAGGTGGAGCGCACCACGGACGTACAGTCGGTCACGCTGGCGTCTCGCACCGGCGAGATGATTGATGGGACATGGGTTCCCGTGCGGGACTTTCCGGTTTTCGGACCCGACGACGCACAGGCGATCGCGCGCGAAGTGGAGCGGGTGAAGGACGTGGCGCTCTCGGTCTCCGCGACCGTCCCCGTGGAATCGCCACGCAGCGGCGCGCGTCGCGAGACCAGCGTCACGGCGGCGATGGCCGGCGTCGACCTGTTTTCTCACGCCGAACTCGCCGTTGGTCGCTTTTTCACGCGCGTTGAGGACACGCGCGCTGCACCCGTGATCGTGCTGTCGCACAAGCTGGCGAGCGACCTCGCTCTTCCTCGCGCCCCCGAACAACTCCTCGGGGAATCGGTTCGCGTCAACGGCATGCCGCGTCAAGTGATCGGCGTTCTGGCTCCGTACAAGGGAGAACGTGGCTACGCCGCGGTGATTCCCTACACGTCGGTCTCGGTGCTGCAAACCGCTGGAGGGCGGCGACTGCTCCCCAGCGTAACCGTGCGTGCCACCCGCATCGAGGACGTCGATGCCCTTCGCGCGGGGCTAGAGGACTGGCTGGCGCGTCGATATGGCGGTCGTTGGGAGCGACGCGTGGAGCTGGGAACGATGGAACGGCGGCTGGAGCAGGCGACGCAGGGCGTGCGGATCTTCAAGTGGTTCATGGGCGCCATCGCCGCGATCTCGCTCCTGGTCGGGGGGATCGGCATCATGAACGTGATGCTCGCGTCGGTCACTGAGCGAACCCGTGAAATCGGGGTGCGAAAGGCGCTGGGCGCTCGAGGGCGCGACGTGCTCCTCCAGTTTCTGTCGGAATCGGTGGCCATCTCGAGCGTGGGGAGCGCCATCGGAATCGTCCTCGGTTCGCTCATCG
>JBDTUA010000021.1:0-29436 GCA_040007995.1 Gemmatimonadota bacterium
GGTCCGGGTTCGTCGCGGAGACGATCGCGTCCACCTTGGCGCCATCGCGAGCGGCACGCGAGAGATCGTAGCCGACGTAGCGCCACGCGGAGTCCCCATAGATGAAGTACTTGAAGAACTCGGTGCCGAACGCGGCCTGCACCGTCGGTATGGTCCCCCCGGTCCCTTCCAGGATCTGCGGCACGGGGCCGGTGATCCACGCATTCCAGCCTTCCTCGTCGGCTTCGTCGCCGAAGGGCTGTCCAGGATATCGCAGTGCACCGGCCGCGAGTGGCGCGGTGAACGTGGACAGTGCGGCGCGCTGCGCACGCGTCACGCAGCCGTCCGCAGCGGTGTCGCTCGCGCAAGCCGGGAGCGACGCCAGCGTGAACGAACACGCCTCCGGATTCTCGAGGGTGCCATCGCGTACGCCGTCCTTCGCGTCGCAACTTTCGGTCACCTTGCCCGCGAGCAGCTTCAGCACGGCCGGCGTGATGACGGGGGCGTTCATGTCGCCGGTCGGATACTGCGCCTGCAGGTTGCGCACGAACGTCGTGGTGATGGCGAGGAAGTTGTACGCCGGTGCCATCGCCACGATGCCGTCGAAATCGGCCGGAAAGCGCTGTGCCTCCATCAGCGCCTCACGTCCGCCGTTGGAGCAGCCGATGAAGTACGAGTGCTCCGGCGGGCGCCCGTAGTACGCTGCAATGAGCACCTTGGTCACTTCGGCCGTGCGATGCACCGCGCGATACGCGAAGTCAGCGATGCGTGCGTCGTTGTGCAGCGCCCAGCCGGCGGTGATACTGCTGGCGCTGTGCCCCGCATCGGTGCCCACGGTGGCATAACCTTCGTGCACCGAGGATGCGAACTGGTTGTCCACGGCACCCACATATCCGCCGCCTCCGCCCATGAGGAATCGTCCGTTCCAGTCGTCGGGGAGCAGCGCGATGATCTGCGTTTCCACGTCGACGGTGGCCGCAATTTCACAGTATGGACGTCGGCCGAGTGCGCGCAGCGAATCGTTGGGCTGCTCAGCGCGCACGGCGGTGACGCGCGCGTTGGGGAGCACGATCTTCATCGCGGCTGCGCAGTCCAGGGAGGCCCGAGCAACATGCGCGTCAAGCTCGGCGGGAGCCGCCAAGGCCGCATCGGTCGCTGTCAGCAGGAGCAGCGACAGCACGGCCATCATCCCAGGATGTCGGGGCGCGAGACGGATCGAATGGGGACTCATCGGTGGGCGAGGAGAGGGGGAACGACGATGGTGGTTCGTGCGCGATCAACGACGGTGAGCTATCCGGTCTTCAGAGGCCCTGCGCCGTGGCGCACGAGCGTCGCCAGAACCCGGCCCGATTCCGATCGGTGGAGCGTCTCATTGGTCCCGCGGAGTTGTTCCGTCACGGGTGGAATCTACGAGGACTTGGCAAAGGAAGTAGCGGGCGACGGCGTCACGGACGCACGCCTGCTGAGCACGAGACCCACGCTTCATGGTCAGTCCGCCAGCAGCTCTCCCAACGCCAGAGAAAACGGCTCCGCCGCCCCCGCCGGACTCCACGTCAGCGTCTCGTACTCCATCATCGGAAACTGTGCCTCCGGCGTCCATACCTCCGCGCAACGCGCCACAGGATCGATGATCCAGTACAGGTCGACGGCGCGGTCCTGGTACACTCGCCGCTTGTCGAATCGGTCGTGCGTGCGCGACGACGGGCTGATGACCTCGACGATCAGGGGGACACGCCGCACGTCGGACCAGATGCGCACGGCGCTATCCTCGGTGCCTATCACGAAGACATCCGGCTGCGCAAGCACGTCCTGTCGCCCCCACGTGAGGTCGGCGGCGACGCTGAAGACCTCTCCGACCCCGGATCGCGCGCAGTACGCGATCAGCGGAAAGGCCAGTCGCATCACGATGCGCTGGTGCCAGAACAGCGGCGACGGGCTCACGAGCAGCTTACCGTACGCCAGCTCGTACTTCTGGCCGTCGTTCGGGAGGGCCAGGACGTCGTCCAACGAGTAATACGTGGCGTCGTGCGCGGGCATGCCCATAGTGTCAGCTCGGCGGCGCCGAGGGCGCAAGGGGAGGGGACGGGAAGCTGGAGCACACCGAAGCGTGTCTCTCACCGCTGGACCTTCCGTCACCGTTTCGTTCCTGGAAGGATCGAATCGCTGCGTTTGGCGACGACCGAGCACGCACCCTTACTGAATGTTCTGATCTCGCAGTGCCGCTCTCGCCGCCGAGGATTCTTCCCCACTCGTGTGCTTCGAGATCCGGATGCCGAACTTCGTTGACCAGCGCGCTGCGGCTGCCCCAAGGCCTGCCCGATGATCGCGACGAATGCTTGCGTATGCAAGGCTACGGCACGTATGAGGTCACCAACGACTTGCGGTTCGCGAGGTGCGGCTTGAGCGTCGGCAGGGCCGCGGTGAACTGGGCCGCCGAAGTGTGCGTGTAGCCCACTTGGTCGCCATTCGCCCCCACCACGAACGGCGAGATCAGCGCGGTATAGCGATCAAACATGGCACCCAGCGTGGTGGTGTTGAAGATCGTCGTGTTGAAGGTCCTGAGGTGTGCCCGGAGTGAACTGTTGAGCTGCGTGGCCATCGTCTGGACGTCGGTAAAGGTGCTCGACTTGTTGTTCTTCTTCTCGAACTCCGACTCCACGAACGACTGGAAGGTGGATTCTGGCTTGTAGATGTTGCCGTCGTCCTCGCCGAACTGGTCCTTCACCATCGTGTCGTCGATGACCTCCACCATCGTGTAGACCCCGCTGTACATGATGTCGGCGGTGGCCTTCTCGCGAATGAGCGACGCGTCGGACCAACCCGGCGCGAACGACAGCTCCTGGAATCGGTAGATGCGCTGGTTCTTGATCGCGGGGTACGTGTCTTCCAGCTTGTCGACGTTCAGGCGACACGGAAACTTGTAGTTGCCGCTTCCCCAAATGCTCGACAGCGACGAATTTCCCTTCAGGCGGAATCCGACCTTCTTCCACGTCTTGCCGTTGAACTTGACCGGAACGGCGACGTAGTCGGGATCCTCACTCGCAAACTGGCCACCGGCTCCTCGACTGGCGCCGAAGTCGTAGCCGAAGGGTTGGTCATGTTCACCCGAATACCGGCCCACTGCGTGGTGGTGAGCGTGATCTCGATGGTGTTGACGGCATCCTGCGGAAAGACGACGGCGTAGTTCGGTGTCACCGGACCATGGCTGGCCGTGGTCCAGTCGGGATTATATACGTTCGCTGCCAGCGTCGAATCGGGGTCCGGCACGATACTGGTCGCGCGCAGTGTCGCCGAGACGCTGGAATCCCGACGCAACGGTGCAAACTGGCAGCTGCCCGACGCTCAATGGCACGGCGTGCCGCTGAGTCGGGAGCCGTATAAGAGTGGATTGCGGCAGACGCGGTACAAGGGAGCGGAGCAACCGTAGCTGCCCTAGGCGCTGACTGCGCTTCGTCGGACGGCTCTCCTTCCCGATGGGGAACCGGCTCCGGAGTGCCGGTTATAACGTGCGGCCAGATCAGTTCGACCCTACCCCGCACGCGTCCTGGTCCCAACGGAGGATCTATGCTTCGCACTCGTCGCGTAGTCCGCGCTACTGCTGTCGTGCTGGCCGGAGTCGCCGTGTCCGCCTGCGCGCCACACGCCTCGCAGCAGACGAGCTCAGCGAATCAGCCCGCGAGCCAGCCATGCGATGGTCAAGCGTACGTGGAGGTGACCAGTTCCTACGAGACGACCGTCGACGTCTACGCGTATCCAGTCAGCGGCGGCGCGAAACGCTACCTTGGCAGTGCCGGCCCCGGGACGCAGCGTTTCCCGCTGATGGAGCCTGTCGGATACGTCTTCGCCGAGGCGGGCGGGCGCCCTGTTACGGGAGGAAAGGCATCGAGAGGAGTGCCCGGCAGCATCTCCTTCAGCCGCCAGTGCACGAAGCGCGATTGAAGCCGGCACGACCGCGATATTGCGGTCAAGGTTATCATACCCGGCGCCGACGTGAGGTCAGCTCCGACTCGATGGCGGCAGGATTCCCCACGGCGCGCCAAACACATCCTGGGAGCGCGCGCTCCCCTGCACTGCATCGAGCAGGTGTTCGAGTTCGCGGCGCGCCTTGTTGAGACTGTAGCCAAAGCCCACGCGGACCAATCGCATCGTGCCATAACCGATCGCAGCAAGAACGCCGAGTATTCCCGGGATGATTGCCAGCGGGGCGCCTGCGGTAATTGCGACCCCTACCCCGATCGTCGCGCCGACGCCCCCCGTCCCCGCACCGATTCCGAATCCGATCCTGGCGTTCTTGCTGATGCCACTGCGCAGGTCGGTCGTGATCACCATTTCACAGCGGTTCGCATCGCCCGCGACCGCCTGCAGGGTGACCCGGAGCAAGGAGGCACCGAGCGACGACAGGTGGTAGCGCAGCATGTTCGTCCCCTGCCCGTTCATGTAGTCGCCCATGCTCATCTCCTTGCTCGTGAACGTGAGGACACCTCCATCGAGAGGATGGCCACCGACTACATCACGGAAGAGGAGAGCGTACGGGTGTGCGGGGAGCACCTTGCCGATGGCATCGAGCACAGCTCGTGGACTCGCCGGGATGATCCGCGAGACCCGGAGCGACTGCTCCGCATTCCCGAGGACCAGACGCTCGACGCGAGTACCGCCCGCGCCGCGCACCGCCGGCTTGCCGGTGGCGTCGTCGGGTAGCTCTGCAAGCGCGAGCTGAACAAACTCCCCGCCGATCCCGGCCTCCACGGCCGCGGACTCCACATCACCGAGTCGATAGCCGCTGGTGGGGACAGAGGAGACGGACGAGTGCAATCCGGTGGCAAACTCCTCGGCCTGCGCCGTACGCTCCTGCACGCGCCGCGAGGCGTCCGCCTGCAGCTGGGCCGCGCGCAGCCAGACGGCCTTCGCGGTCGGCTCATCGAGCACGCGCTCGGGCGTGGCCTGCGGACCACTCTGCGATTCCCGCAGGGCCGCATCCAGCGCATCGGCCAGCGCCTCCCCACTTTGGGGGCGCTGGCTCGGATCCTTGGCGAGGCATCCCTCGATCACCGCCGCGAGGGCAGCCGGTACGTTGGGTGCGACCTCCCGCAACGACGGCACGGCGCGCGTGGCATGCATCAGCAGGACCGCAGAGGCCTGGGGTGCATCGAACGGCAGTGTCCCCGACAGGAGCTGGAAGGCCACCACGCCAAGGGAGTAGAGGTCGGCGCGTCCGTCGCTCTCCCCGCCGGCGACACGTTCCGGGGACATGTAGTGCACCGACCCGAGCACCATCCCGTCGGCGGTCATCCCGGTTGCGCGGGCATCCCGCGCGATCCCGAAGTCCGTCACCATGACGCGGCCGTTACTGCGCTCGAGCATGATGTTCTCGGGCTTGATGTCGCGGTGGGTCACGCCGCGGGCATGGGCATACGCCAGCGCCCACGCAACCTCGCGCACGATCCGCACGACATCTGCGTAGCGGAGCGGACCGCGCGCGGCGAGTCGATCGGCAGTTGTCTCGCCATCGATGTAGCCCATGGCAAAGAAGGCGATGCCGTCGATCTCATCCGCGCGGAAGATCGGGACGATATTGGGGTGGGAGAGTTGGGCCGCGGTGCGGGCCTCACGAATGAAGCGCTCGCGATGCTCGACGTCGCCCGACAGCCCCGCGGGCAGGACCTTGAGCGCCACCAGCCGGTCGAGCATCAGCTCCCGGGCGAGGAAGACGATCCCCATGCCCCCGCGACCGAGCTCCCGCTCGAGCACGTAGTGCGACGCGAATCGGGGACGCAGGCTCGCGAGCGTGCTCGGCTCCGTCACAGCACGCGCGGCAAGAAGCGTACGGTGTGGGTCTCCGCAACGGCGGCGATATCCTCGGAGGTCCCGGCAGCCGCCACGGTTCCGCCGCGCCCCCCTCTTTCTCGTCTCAGATCCACCACCCCGTCTGAAGTCTTGAGCACATCCGGATTGTGTTCGATCACGACCACGCTATTCCTCTTGTCCAGCAGTCGGTGCAGCACGTACCGCATCAGACGCACATCCTGCAAAGTGCAGCCCGGTCATCGATTGATCCAGAATGTACCGTGTGCGCGTGGTCGAAGGTCGTCGGGAGCCGCGAGGCCGCCAGGTGGAGCGGGAGGGGCCGGGGGTTCGTGTCATCGGTGTGGCGATAGGCACTCCTGCCCGAGGTCACCACCACGGGAACGATCTCTCGGAGCGCGAGCACCGCCTGACATGAGACGGGCGGGAACGAAGTCGAACGTCCGTCGGTGCCAAACGGAATTTGTCGCTCGTGCGCGGTGTCGAGACAACATGGGGAGGTGCGGATCATGCGAGGTGCATTCGTTCTGGGCCGGATCGCAGCCCGATCGCTGGTGCTTGCCATGGCAAACTGCCTCTTGCCCACGGTGGTCCTGCCGCAAGACTGGCGCGCTCGACTACTCGGCAACGATGCGGTACCGGCGACAGATTCGCGCGCGACGGGAATGTCGATCGTCTCCCTGTCCGATAGCGTCTTGGCAGTGCGCGTGTCGTGGGACGGCCTCACAAATTTCCCCGAAGGTATGTGCGTTTTCTCCGAGGCTCCACCGACCGCGGCCAACAGGGACCACCTGGCGTTCTGTCTTCGCGATCCGATCGCTCCAGACCCGGCGCAGCAGGGTTCACAGCTGTATCGCGTGAACCTCTATGCGACGCAGACGTTCCCCGAGCGGTTCCTCCGGCAATATCACATGAGTATGCCTGACGTCAGGGGAGCGCTCCTTGAGGCACTTCGGAGCGGGACGGCGTACGTGGCGATATTCACTTAATATTTCTCGTCCACGCTCGAGATCGGCGGACGGCTCGGGCCCGCAGCGGATCGTTAGCGTGCGAGAGCTGAACGTGAGACGGGCCTCGCACCGGGCGCTAAAAGACGAAACGGAACCAATGAGCGAGTCGCGTTTGGATGGCCGAGTGAGAAGGCAGGAAACGATCGAGTTCCGCGGGACCCTCGATCCACTGGCTCTGTCCGATGAGCGTGATGAGATCGAGGTAGGCGAGCACGCTGGGCCATCGGGAGATCACCAACGCGTCCTCGCCATCGAGGACAAAGCTGCGGTCGTTCTGGTTGGCCGACCCGATGACGGTGAAGAAGACGACACGCTCCCTGGTCTCGGCCGGGAGGTCGTCGTACCAGCGCCTGAGCACGTGGCCGCCGATGTCGCGCAGGGCGTCGGGGTACTCCTGGAAGTTGGCGACCGCCGCGGCGGGGCGTTCCAGCTGCGCGAGGCGAAGCTGCGCGAACTCCCCCATGAGCGGGGCCCAGTCCGCCCGTGACATCACCGTCCACGCCTCCCGTGAGGCGAAGAAGTTCGCCTTGAGGTGCAGGTACGAGCGCTCGTACGACTCGAAGCCGTTCGAGGCGCTGGGTGAGCCCGGGAGGGACCGGAGGGCGGTGGCGATCGAGTCGAGGGCGGGATACACCTCGTCGGGAAAGTCAAAGAGGTCGTGCAGCCACATATTTCGCTCGAACGTGTTCTTCACCGCGGCGGCCTTGCCGGCAATGTCGGTCACCCGCAGCTCGGTGGCGAACATGCCGACCTTGAGCAGCCCGCCGCTGGCGGCAATCTCCGGCGCGAGCGTGCGGGCGGCGGCGAGCAGTCGCCACGCGAGTTCGCGTCCACGCACCATCGAACCGAAGGCGTGGGCCGGCGCGTTAGAGAGGGCTGGGGCAATGACGAGCACGCGTACCCCTCGCAGGGCGCACCCGACGAGGGCCGATCCCCAGAACGTCCCGTTCCACAGCGAGTCGGGAATCTTGATCACGGAACCCGCCGGCATGAGCGTATAGAGCACTGCCTTGGCGACGTTCACGTACTTGGAGTCGAAGCCGGTTCCGTTCTGTACCAGCAGCGCGCGCAGCGGATAGGCGATACGGGCCGTTTCCGCTCGTACCCGCGCGGCGTAGTCGGGGGCGAGCGGCTGCGGGAGCAGGGCGTACGGAATGCGGTCGGGGGCGATCCCCTGCTTGACGAGGATGTAGCGCACCGTCTCCTTGAGCCCGAGTACGGCCGGGCCGCGTACGAGGATGGAGCGATCCTCCCACGCCAGGTTGGCGTAGTGTTCCCCGATCCCCGCGCCGGTGAAGATCGCTTCCCCTCGGTAGGGGTCGGCTTCGGTGATGTCGTAGAAGGCGATCTTGCGATGGTCGCGCATCCACGCATCGGGCATGGGGAAGAACGACGCAACGCGCCAACTCCAGAAGCTCGGGTCGGCCGAGTTGGTGATGCTGACGTGCACCTTGACCAGGTTGCGGAGCCACGCTTCGCCGTACTGTCGGCGCTGGGCGCGCAGCAGCGTCGAGCCCTGGATGGCGGCGCGCAGGCTGTCCTGGGCCACGCGCAGCGAGTCCCCCCAAGCCGCAAAGCGCGCTGGAAGCTTGACCGTGTGGCGGGTGGGATCCTCCAGCAGTTCCATCCAGAGGCGTCCACCATTCACGTTGTAGAACCACTCGTCGAGCAGGATCATGTACACGGGGAAGGTCCCCGTGCTGTCGTAAGCGCGAACGCGTGCGGTAAGTGTCGAGAGATAGGAGTGCAGCACGTGGCGAAAGCTCATCTCGTCGGGATCGCCCTGTGCGTCGTACCCACGGAAGTCGTGCGTGAGGAGGACGTGGTATTCGTTGGCCTCGCGAATGGTGCGGCTGAGCTGGTACTGGAACTGCTCGTTGATGATGTAGGAGGCGGCGTTGCCCTCGGTGAAGTCCTCGCGGGTTGCCAGCTCGACGAGAGCGTCGAGTTCGCCCTGGGTGTCGTGCTGCTCCGGTAGTAATGCCAGCTGCAACGGCAGCCAGATGAAGCGCGAGTGCCCC
The DNA here is from genome assembly GCA_040007995.1 of Gemmatimonadota bacterium. Taxonomy (GTDB): domain Bacteria; phylum Gemmatimonadota; class Gemmatimonadetes; order Gemmatimonadales; family Gemmatimonadaceae; genus SCN-70-22. The sequence continues at coordinate 8,813 of JBDTUA010000021.1, forward strand.
CAGGCGCGGGCGGCAGCGCCGCGGACCGCCTCGGCCAGCTCCAGGTATTCGGTGAAGACCGCCAGCGCCGCGTCGGCCTCAAGCGGCGAGAACTTGCCCGAGACGGACAGCCACCGCACGAATTGTCCGCGCGCCAGCACGGCAAACTCGCGAGTGGTGTCGTCTTCCTTTATCTGACCCAGCAGGCGGTTGTACGGGAGCAGGACTTCGCGCAGCAGGATGTCGCGCGCACGCGCGGCCGCCGCCAGACCAAGCGGTGAACTGCCGACGCGCAGCGAGTCGCCGGGCGACATGGCGAGGGAGAAGGCGCGGTCCATCGCATCGTGCAGGCGTCGCGTCTCGTCCACCTCGGTGCGCATCGCGGCCGACCCGGTGGCGCTCACGAACCGCTTGAGCGTGTCGAGGTGGGCCATCACCGCCGCGTCGCTCGTCGCCCCGCCGCCCCCGGTGTGGTCGAGCGGCGGGACGGTAAGGCGACCGACGGCGAGTGCGGCGTCGCGCGCGGTGGAGAGCGCCAGGCGCAACGCCGCGCTTGCCACCGGGAGCGGTGCCGCCGGGGGAGGCGGTGAGTGCAGCCGCACCCGGTCGCGTCGCGACCGCGTGGATCCCAGCGGGATCCGGCGAAAGACCGGCTTCTCGACGCCGATCATCAACGACCGATCCCGACCGCCGATCGCGTCGAGGCGCACCACGCTCCCGTCGCCGAAGACGCCGCTGCGCCGCAGCGGGTACACGTAGGTAAACATCGGACGCAGTTGGTCTACGGTCGCGTTGTAGTCCGCGCCGGCGCTGATCCCGGAAATGGGCGATACGAAGCGCAGGCGGAGCCCCGCATTGTACTTGGTGTCGAAGGCGCCGTTGTAGAGCTCCAGTTGCGCCCCGCCGACTCCAAGTACGGGGTTCAGCAGCTCGTGATAGACGCCCGCGCGGCCCTCGCCGAGGCCCGAGCTGTTGCCCTCGCGTCGTCCGATCCCGGTGGAGACCCCAAAGGTCCACAGCCAGCGCGCCGGCTGCCCGAGCGACGCCGTGAATCCGCCGTCGGAGGGGAGGCGCCCCTGGGCGGCGGCATCACGCCTTCCGGCGGCTGCAACGCATGCCGCCATAGCGGCGTACCACCACAGCTTCCGCACCGCACCACCTCGCTGTAGGGGTTTCCCCCCGACGGCACTTCCCCCCCAATGCGCACGCTCGAAGCTGCGACGTCGGGGACGATTCGTCAACCGGAGGTGCTCCACCTGGCCCTACCGCGCGGCTGCGTGCCGACCCCGCCGGGTAGATCCGGCAGCGTAACGTTGGACGTCACGCTCCGGCTCGCTGCCCGCGAACGGCCCACTTGCCGAGTCGTGGCGGTGTCAGCGACTCGTTGCCGGGGACGAACAGCGCTCGGCCACGTCGAGCGCGTTCGGCAGCGTGTCCGTCAGGCGCCAGACGCCGCCCTCGACGAGGGTAGCAGAGCCGATCGCGAGGCGACAGTCGGGGCGGCGGCGCCCCCCCACCACCCAGGCGATGTCGAAGAGCGATGACGTCGCGCGACCGATGGCATGGTGATTCCCAAACGTTTGTTGCAACCAGCCCCCGGCACTCACGCCGTCGGTCACGTCGACCGTCTCGAGCCCTTCGTGGGTCAGGGGGGCGCCGGGATGGCGCCCGGCACGCCGGGTCTGCGTGCGTAGGCTCGAGAACTCCAGCACGCGGTCGTGCGCCGACGTGTATAGCAGGAGGCGGTCGGTGAGCGGGCGCACGGCGGGCACCAGGTACTCGGCGAAGCGGCGCGCTTCGACGTCGGGTGACATGAACGCCACGGCGCGCAGCGCGGCGGCGCCGAGCAGGGTGCGCAGGGGGACGTCCTGCGCGAGCGTCTCGCCGACGAGTTGGCTGCCCAACGAATGCGGCACGAGCATGACCCGCGGCGCACCGACTGCGGCGACCACCGTGCGGAGCGCACGATCAAAGGCGGGACGGCTCGCCACCGCCGCCGTCGAGTCGTCGATGTAGGCCCGCGAGAGCGGTTCGTCGAACGTCGGAGGTGCAATCCCCGCGCCATTCGACGGCCAGGCGAAGGCGACCCAGGGCGCATCCGTGCCGGCGCGCGCCCGCGCGGTGGCGGCGAAGGTCCACGCCTCGTGCAGCGACGTGCCAAAGCCATGGACGTAGAACACCGCATAGTCCAGCGGGGCGACCGTCGCCTGCACGCGTCGTTGCAGCGCCGCCGCGAAGTCGCGCTCCGTCAGCCGCACCGAATCGGCGAGCGTAAGATCGAGCGATTCCGAGCGAGGATCGAGGCCGGGCGGGCGTACGAAGATCGCGAGCCCGTACTCCAGCGAGTCGGCGAGTTGGCGCGTGTCCCGACCGTCGTCGTCGCGCGCACGCGTTGACACGTACCAGACGGTGTCGGCGAGCAGTGCCGCCGGCGCAGAATTGGCGGCGGGGGAACGGGCGCAGGCGGCCGTTCCGGCGAGCAGCGCACACAGGGCGAGCCGCGACGACAGGGGTGGCCGCGCGCTGGCGCATTTCGCTGCCGCTGCCGCGAAGTGGTCGATGGTCGGGACGTCGGCCATTCTCGGAATCTTGTAGCTGTGCGAGGGTGCGTTGATCGGTCGACCGGAGGTGGCTTCGAGCTGACGTTCCTCTAACAGTGCGAAGCTCGGACACTACTGTCCAGAGTGAAAAGAGAGGTCGTGATGACGCCTGCCGTGCGGTGGAGCGCTCGCCGAACACAACGGCGCGCGCCAGTCAGAAGTACGTCGCCATCCCCACCTGATATCCGCCGAGCCGGGCGGCGGGATTGCCCAGCAGGTCGCGCGTCCAATGTCGCCGATAGTTCAGCTTGAACACCGTACCCGGCGCCGGACGATAGGTTATGCCCGGCACTAAGGCGAGGACATCGTCGCGAATCGGTTGCCCGGTCGACGCGAACGTTCCCACGTTGTAGTCCACGTACTCGGCGCGCACACCCATGCTGACGACCGCGTCGCGCAGGCCGAACAGGCGCGGACGCCACACGGGCGCCATTGCGTCGATGTGGGCGCCCCACTGCCGGTGACCAAAGAGCTCGGCCAGCGCCTCCGGCAGGTCGAGTCTCACGATCGCCGCCTCGCCGCGTACCGAGACTGGGCCCAGCGACGTCGTCAGGTCGAGCGCACTCAGCGAGAGCGCACGGCGCGCGTCCACCTCCACGCCATCGGCGCGAAATGAGTTGTACGTCGCGCGGTAGTGCGACAGACCCACCTCTCCCCATCCACGCCGCTGGAGTGCCACGCGCCCCGAAAACGCCGGCACACCGTTGTTGTCCTCGGCGAACTGTTCCTCGCGCTTCCCGGCGGCGAGCAGCGTGCGTCCCTCGCCATTGAGGATCACCCCATCACCCAGTCCGTTGGTGAGATAGGCGTCGTAGGTAACGGTGGCTCCGGCGCGGAGCGCCACGCGGCCATACGCGCCAAACCCTACTTCGGAGAGCGTCGCGGGAATGATGCGCGTCGACACGAGCGGGCGATCGACGAAGTCCCACCGAGGGGAGTCATGGTTCTGGTTAAAGGCGCCGATCGGTGGGAGGAGGATACCGGCGCGCAGCACAAACGCCGGATCGAGCTGGAAGTCGATCAGCGCCGTCTCAAGCGCGATCTCCTCGGTCCCGTGCTCGAACTCGAGTTCCGAGATGAAGCGCAGTCGCGGACCAACTGCCGAGTACAGGAATATGTTGAAGCGCCGCAACTCCATCGAGAAGCCCTCGCTGATCCCGTCCTCCACGAAGTAGTTGGTGTTCCCCTCGGCGTATCCTCCGATCGACGTACGCCCCGCCCCGACGATGAAGGGGCGGCTGTAGATGCTCCCCTGCACGCCGAGGGTGTCGCGTCGCGCTCGCGACGAGTCCGTACGCGCGCTGTCCGCCAGCGCGCTGTCCGCCTGCGCGTGCACGGGAGCGGCGATGGTGGCGGCTACGAGCGTTGCGGCCAGAGTGCGAAGCAGGCGTCGGTGTATCAGGGTGATTGTGAAGTCCATCATGTCGACGGCTCGGCGTCACGGTGGATCACCAACGACTCCCCGGCGACCGTGACACGGTGGCGCACGAGCGCACGCTGTGTCGGCCCCTGCAGGATTGCGCCATCGAACGTGTACTCGCTTCCATGACACGGACAGACCAGCTTCTCGGCCGCCGGCTCCACCTGGCAGCCGCGGTGCCCGCAGCGAGTCGACACGGCGATGTATGTCCCAGCGGCGCTGCGATGGACGAAGAGCGGGAGGTCGCTTGTCGGATCCTCAACGAGCACACCACCCCCCGGGGTGACGTGTGCGAGAGGAATCGTCAGGCGGTCGCCCGACACGATCGGCGTCACGTATTTCGCCCGCGCCGCGCATCCGCCGAGCAGAAGCGGGACGCCGCCGCAGGTCACGCTCACGGCGAGCCCTTCCATGCGCGCGAGGAACTGGCGACGGTCAAGGCGCGTCGCGCCGTCGGAAGACGGGAGGAACTCGTTAGGTGCCATGGGGCTCAGAGCGACCGGAGGAAGGCTAGCAGGCGCCCCTGTTGCGTCGGGGCGAGCGCGTTGAAAGCCGCCCGACTGCGGGCGCCTTCTCCGCCGTGCAATCGAATCGCATCGAGCAACGACGTCGCGCGTCCGTCGTGCAGGTAGTGCGCGCCGCCTCCCTGGGCGCGCTCGGCGAGTCCGATCCCCCAGAGCGGCGCCGTACGCCATTCGGCAGGGGCGGCGTCGCCCTCCGTGTAGCCGTCGTCCAGTTCTGTCCCCATGTCGTGCAGCAAGAGGTCGGTGTAGGGCGAGAACAGTGCGCCGCTGATCTGCGGGATGTCGGAGCGACCGGCGCGGAGCGTCGGGATGTGACAGGCCGCGCAGCCAATCGGGGAAAACAGCGCCTCACCCTCCACGACCGACGCGTCGCGCGCATTGCGGCGCGGCGGCGGTCGCAGTGTGCGAAGGTAGAAGACCACCGCATTCACCACGGCGTTCGACACCTCGGGATCGGCGACACCGTCCCCGCCCTGCGACCCCACGTGGGGAGAATACAGGTCATGGGGGACATGCTCGCTCGTGATCCCCATGTCTTCGGAGTACGCGAACACCGTCTGGTGCAACAGGTTGATCGTGCGCGCCTTCTTGCCGAAACGTCCCACATACTGGCCGCCCGTCGGGCGATGGCGCGTCTGTTCTGCCCCCGCCGCAAGGTTGGAGACGGAGATGACGTCGATCACGAGGTCGCTCGAATCGACCATCGACGGGCGGCCGGAGATCCCGTCCCCGTTGGCGTCCATCGGATCGGCGAGGGCCAGAATTGTGGCGTCGTCCAGTGCCTCGAGGTATCCGAGTCCGGTAACGGCAGGGGCCGTAAAGCGCGCAATCGCGCTCGCGCCGGCGGGCAGCTGCTCGGCGGCGTATCCCAGGATGGCGCGGTTCTGGAGTTGCGGCCCCCCGTGCGCCGCCATGCGATCGAACAGGCCCTCGGCATATCGCCCGAAGCGTGTGATGTCGAACAACGGGTGGCCCTTCCCGTCACCGACGTGGCACGACTCACACGACGTCGCCACGAATGTCGGTCCGAGTCCATCGACCGCGCCAAAGCGACGCGCAAACTCGGCGTCTCCGCGTACGTGCGTCGCCACCTGAGTCGCCGAGAGTCCGTTGATCGGTCCGTCGAGTGCCGTGCTGGGATCGATGGCGCCGGGAAGCAACGGCTCCCCGCACCCCACGAGCAGCATGGGGACCAACCTGAAACAGAGCGCGGAGAGTCGGTGGAAAGGCATGATTATGCAGCGGGTGGCGGTCGCGTCGTGGGTACTGGGCGAGCACGCGCCTACGGACGCTCGTCCCGCTTGCCTACGCGAGGACTTTGCCGAGTCTGCCGGTATTAGGGCGTGTTTAGATAATTATTAGGGTAGACTAAATTCTCGCCAGACGCAAGTATTTCGTTGACGCGTGGTTGCCCGTCGGCGTGGGCTCGGCGAGAATGTACGCCTGCGGCGGCGCTCAACGGCGCCGCTCAACGGTGGCTCACGCACACCCTGGCGCGGGATGTGCCCCACGCTTACGCAGCCGTGGGCGCCTCGCTCGCTTCCATTTGAGTCGCGTGCCGCTGGTCTCGCTCGTTAGGCGACCTCTCGAGGAGACGTGGAAAGGAACGCTGCCGCGCAACTCGGGCCGCCGCAGCTCTCGCTGGCGGGCTTTCAGCTGTGGGTGCATGGGTACGCTTACGGCCACGCTGACGGAGTTGACGATGCGTCGTGGCTCCGCCTCACCGCGCACGCTGGCGCCGCCGGTGCCAGCGTGTGGGTGACCGGCGTGCTCCTCCAGGATCGCGACGTGCGCCGCTTTCGAGACGAACTCGCCGAATCCCACCGGCTGCTTCGCGGCGACGCGTCGCTCGTGGGCTACGAGCCCGGGCTCGATCTCCGCGTCGCCGATTGGGAGCGCTCGGGCGCTTGCCGTGTGGAGGTCCGTCTCACACCGGATCCTCTCCACCAATCGCATCGCTTCACCTTCGCCGCCAATCAATCATGCATTCCGAGCGTGCTTCATGCGTGCGATGGAATCCTCCGTGTACTCGCCACGGAGCGTTACAGTGCGGCGGGCGACTAACACGCGCGGCGGCACTCGGCTGGTCTGGTACACGCTCGGGTCGCTCGCTCCCTTTCGTTCCGCTGCAACTGAGCTCGAACGGTCAGGCCTTCATGGGAATCGATTCCCCGAAGCGCCGGCGAGGCAGGGCACGATTACACGCTTCATGGTTCAGAACACCCTGGTCGCCCTTGGCGACAGACTTTTTCGTCCTGGTCGCACGGCAGGATTCTTCATCGGGCCCAATGAGGAGCGAACATCCGCAGGTTTCCGCTCGGGAGGCTGACGTTGTCGTCGCGGGTTTCCGATAGAAACGGCCCACGCGTTGGGCTGCCAGGTGGTGGCGTGGCAGTAAACTTCCGCGGTCCGCTTTCTCGCCGCTGATTTCACTCCACCACTGTCCTCGCCCATGACTCGCACTCGTCTCGCCTTCCTCGCCGGCGCCCTCCTCGCCTTCGTTCCGACACCCTCGCGCGCCCAGCTGGCTGACACCAAGGCCCTCACCGCCGACGCCGTCAAGACGATGCTCGCCACGGCCGAGTCGACTGCGCGGACCAACCGCTGGAACGTCTCGATCGCGATCACCGACGCTGCGGGCGACCTGCTCGGCTTCCTCAAGCTGGACAATGCGAGTACAGGGACCGTCGATATCGCCCTTGGCAAGGCACGCACCGCGGCCCGATTCGGCCGTCCGACGAAGGTCTACGCCGACCGCGTGCTGAGCGACACGCTGACTTTCCTTTCCGTGCCCGGCCTGGTGGCGTTGCAGGGCGGCCTGCCGGTCATCGTGAACGGTCGCGTCATAGGGGCAGTAGGCGTGAGTGGCGCGACCAGTGCGCAGGACGAGCAGGTGGCCGCGGCGGCGATTGCGTCCGTTGTGAAGCCGTGAGCGCGACCTAAAGGTTAAAAGGAGACCATGGCTACGTCGGAGCCTGCGAGTGCCGCGAAGCGTCGCTTCAGGCGGAACGACTTCAAAGGCTTCTTCCCATCCCGCGCGGCTATTGTAGTGAGGTGAACGCGCCGTCCCTCCGATAACGATGGGACGTCGGTGCGCATCCCCGTGAACATCCAGAAACATGAACGGGTTTCGGCTCGGCGCATTCGAACTACAACAGAAGATTGCCGAAGGCGGAATGGGCGATGTGTGGCGTGGTGCACACACCGCGCAGGCGGTTCCTGTCGCCGTCAAGGTGTTGCGGCCGCCAGGTACAAGGAACGAGCGGTTTCTGGCGCTATTTCGACGGGAGGTGCGAGCGGTTGCTCAGCTCGATCATCCCGGCATCATCACGATCTTCGACATCGGTGAGGTACCGCAAGCGTCTGCCCAGGCCAGTCGGGACGGCGTGAGCGCGCACAGTCCCTATCTGGTCATGGACTTCGTGGCGCGCGGATCGCTCAGTGACGCGAAATCACCGATGCCCTGGAAGAAGCTCCGTGAGATCCTGCTTGGCGTCCTCGATGCCCTTGCCCACGCGCACGCACGCGGGCTCACGCACCTCGATATCAAGCCTGGCAACATTCTTTTGGCCGGCAAGCCCACCGGATTTCCCATTCGACTCACCGACTTCGGTATCGCCCACTTTCGCGAGAACCTCCCGTCGCACGACGATGCCGTGCTCGGAACGCCCGCGTACATGGCGCCGGAGCAGTTCTTCGGTGAGTGGCGTGATTTCGGACCGTGGACTGACCTATACGCACTGGGGTGCGTAGCGTACGAACTCTGCTCCGGACGTCTGCCTTTCGAGTCGGGCGATATGGTGCGACTCGGGGCGGCACATCTTGCTGCGGCGCCGCCGGCCCTGCAACCGCCGGCGGACTACCCGGTCGGCTTCGAAGACTGGGTGATGCGCTTGCTCGAGAAGGAGCCGGAGAAGCGGCCCCGGCGATGTGCGAGTGCCGCTGCCGAGCTGGTCGCATTGGCCGACGACGACGTGCAGCGGCGTGTCGCTGGCACAGCCGCCCGTTCAAGTGATGCGGGCGGGCGGGCGAGGGAACTGGAACTGGGTTGGCGGGGCAAGGCACCTCCTGCGCGGCCCTTCAACCTGATCGGGGCTGGCCTTCGGCTGTTTGGGCTACGCACGGTTCCGATGGTCGGACGCGAGGAAGAATGCAAACTGTTCTGGAAGTCCTTTCGCAGGGTAGCCGAGTGCGGGCGTCCGGGCGTCATCGTCGTGGAAGGGGCCGCCGGAGTGGGGAAGAGTCGGCTGGCCAGGTGGTTCTGCGAGCGAGTCCATGAACTCGGGGCAGCAGACTGCCTGATCGCTGATCACCACGGATCGGAGTCACGAGCACCTGGGATCAGCTACATGCTGGCCCGCTCGTGGTCGTGTCTCAATATGATCGGACCCGAACTGCGGCAGCGGGTAGCGACACGTTTGTCGCACGCCGGATTGGAGTCCCCTGCGTTGCACGACGCTATGGCAGAGATCCTGGCGCCGGCTTCGTTGGGAATCGAGTACATCCCAGGGGCGTTTCACTCCTTTCCGTCGCGCGCCGCACGTTATCAAACGGTGCTTGACGTTCTCCGCCAGGTGCACGACCGGCGACCCGTGGTGGTATGGATGGACGATGCACACTGGGAGCCGGATGCTGTGCGTTTCGTTCGTTTTGCCATGAACGCCGCTGTCCCACTGCTGGCGGTCGTGACGGTCCGGGAGGACCTGGTGGCGGAATCGCCGGTCGTATCCGAGTTGGTGCGCGAGCTGGTTCGTCACGAGCACGCGGAGTACTTGCGGTTGCAACCTCTTTCCGGCCAGGAGAGCAGACGCTTGGTGCGCCATCTGCTCTATCTCGACGACGACTTGGCGGAAGGAGTTGCGGCGCGTTCAGGCGGCAACCCGCTGTACGCGACGCAACTGGTGGGCGACTGGGTGAATCGAGGCACCCTGCGTGCCGGCACCAGCGGATTTGTGCTGTCGGCACCCGAAGTCCCGGCCATTCCGAACGACCTTCACGCCGTGTGGATACAGCGAGTGGAGCGGGTGCTCGACGAGTGCGCGGAGGAAGCGGCGGGAACATCGGCCGGACCGATCCCGCGAAGTCACTTGCAGATTCCGCTGGAGCTCGCGGCAGCGCTGGGGGGCGACGTCGACATCGTCGAGTGGTTGTCGGTGTGTACGCGGGTCGGTATTCCGGATCCCCGTCCCGTGTTGGAACGACTGCTCGCATCTCGAATGGCCAGTACTGGCCCGGACAGCTGGTCGTTCGGTCACGGCATGTTGCGCGACACGATCGAATCCACCGCGCGCGCGCGAGGTCGTTGGGTCGCGCACAATCGACTGTGTGCGGACATGCTGGAGGAACTGCGGCCGGTACCGCACTGGGGCGATTCCGAGCGCATCGGTCGGCATCGTTTCGCGGCCGAAGAATTCGCGAATGCATGGCGCCCCTTGCTCACGGGGGCGAAGGAGCGAATGCGGACGGAGGAATACGCAACCGCGCTGGAGCTGGCATCGCTGCATGACCGCGCGTTGGACGCGCTGGAGGTCGCCGACAGCGATCCGCGGCGGCTGTCCGGGTTGTTGCTGCAGGCCGACATCAGGTGCCTGCGCGAGGAACTGGCTGAAGCCGGTGACTTGGCGACGCGGGTGGCCGATGTACCGCAAAGTCCACAGACGATGCGCTTGCACGGAGTGGCCAGCCTTATCCTGGCCCGCGTTCAACAACGCCAGGGCCGGTGGAACGCGGCATTGCGCTCGTTCAAGGATGCGGAGCGCGCCCTTCGCAGGGCAGGTGCCGGTCCGCAACTGGGTGCGTCCCTTTCGGAGCAGGCATCGGCGATGCTGGAGTTGGGTCTCGTGACCGATGCGTGGGAATCACTGCACGAGGCACAGCAGATCTTTGAGGACGCCGGCGAGTTCCTCCCGTGGATGGAGAGCCAGCTCAACATGGCGCGCGTCGTCTCGCGCCTCGGCGACTACGGGCAGGCGGTGGTCTTGTGCCGGCGGGTGCTGGCCTTTGCGAACCGCGACGGCTTGAGCCGGATCGAGGCGACTGCGTGCGACGCCCTCGCCGAGGTTCAACGAGAACATGGAGATCTCGCAGCAGCCGAGGAATCCCTGAACCGCGGTATTCAGCTCTTCGAAGCGCTCGGATTAAACCGCCAGGCGCAAGGCGCCAGCATGTCGAGAATCTTGTTGCTCCTGCAAACGGGAGCGTGGACGCAAGCCGACGTGCGGGCCGACGAACTCACCGGCGTCCCCGAGATCGAACTCTCCAGCGTGTCCCGTCTGCTGATGAGTCTTATCCGGCTGGCGCTGGTCGCCGTCGGTCCGCGCGCCGAATTCGACCAGTACGCCCAACAGGCGGCGGCACTGCTGACGCAGGTGGAACGACCGGTTCCGTCGATGGCCCGATGTCTGGCGGTGGCCATCGAACGAGTTGCTCATCAGCCCGAACGACAGGCCCAGATTGTCGCGCTGCGTGACCTGATCGCGGACCGGCTGCATGGCGGAACGACGTCACTGCACGCTCATGAATCGGGCTGAGCGTCTACCATCAGCTCCTGCCAGATCGCGCGCGTCAGCACGCCGGTCATCCGCTTTGTCGATTCGTGCTGCACGACGATGGCTTCGAGCAGAGCCTTGAGCGGATCTAGGCGAGACATGGCACCCTCGTCGAGGTTCACCTTCTTCATGGCCCACGATGGGAACTGCCGACTCTCTACGTCCTCCTGCACGGTGAGCACCACTACGTCCTTGTGACGAGGGTCCAGGGCGATCTTGTGAAAGAGATCGTTCACCGCGGCAATCGGGCCCTCAAGCACCTGATAGAAAATCCCTCCGCTCGACATGAGCATGCCGGTGATGCCGAGGCCCCGGTTCCGGGTGGCGGCATCGGCGGCGAGCGCTTCGAGCTCGTCTCGTGTGAAGGGCTGCGAGAACCGACTGACATAGCTCTTCCGTTTGAGCACGAACGCCTCCAGTGAATGCCATTCTACGCCACCCGATCGCGCCACGCTCGGTGCGCCACAACATGCTGCAGCATGCACCGAGCGGCATGCACCGAGCAGCATGCACCGAGCAGCACGCGCGCAAACTGAATGTGGGTCTGCAGCGTGGTGTCGCAATGCCAGCTCCGCGAGAACCCTAGTACCGGGACGCGGGGAAGTACATCGCGACCGGGCCTGCGCGGCGACCCGGCTTCCGGTCCCCACCTCGCTCGCGTCCGGGTCGTTCCGGCGGTGCGAACCAGTCTGGAGCGCCGATCGTTCATGCTATGTCGTCGTGGGTGAACCGCGGACGGCAACTCCACTCACCCTTCCCGATGCAGGCGCGCATGCAACGCAAGACCATCATCTATGGCGGCTCCGGCGGCATTGGTTCGGCCACGGGGCGGCTCCTCCGAGCGCGCGACCACGACCTACACCTGGTGGGACGAGACGCCGCCAAACTGGCGACTGCTGCCGCGGAGCTCGGGGCGGGCTTCACGGTGGGCGACGTCTGCGACACGGGCTTGTTCGAGCGTGTGGCTGCGGAGGCGGGCGCTGTCGTGGATGGACTGGTCTACGCCGTCGGTACCATCAACCTGCGCAGTCTCTCGCGGCTCACTGAAGCCGATTTCCTCAACGACTTCCGCATCAACGCGTCAGGAGCCGCACTCGCGGTGCAGGCGCACCTCCCCGCGCTCAAATCGAGCAGTGGAGGGGCGTCCGTCGTGCTGTTCTCAAGCGTGGCGGCGGTGCAGGGGTTCTCGCTGCATGCCTCCATCGGGATGGCCAAGGGGGCGGTGTCGGGACTGACACTCTCGCTCGCGGCGGAGCTCGCGCCGCACGTACGCGTGAACGCCATCGCGCCCAGCATCGTCAGCACTCCGCTCGCCGCAGGCATCCTGGCGAATGAAAAAATCGCCGCAGCCATCGCGGGAATGCACCCATTGTCGCGGGTCGGAACGGCGGATGACATTGCGACACTGGCGGCCTTTCTCCTCTCGCCCGACTCCGGATGGATCACGGGACAGGTCCTGAGCGTCGATGGTGGCCGTTCCACGCTGCGGATCAGGAGCTAGTGAGGCTGGAATGCGCGTCGTGCTCATCCTCTGCCAACTAGCTATCGCACTCGGCCTGCTCGTTGCTCTTAGCGTTGTGGTGTTTCTGCTGGCACGCACGATACCAACCTGATGCAGCTGGACAACTTGGCCCGTCGCTCGGCGGATGGATGGACCAGCGGGGCGGATTGAGGCTACGTCCGCTTCTCGCACCCCTTGTGTGCGTGCCTACCATTCATCCATGACCGCAGCTGATATGTCGAGCGATGTCGCCACCGCCACCGCCAGCGTCTCCTCCCACCGGCGCATCGAGTCGATCGACATCGTGCGGGGGGTCATCATGATCCTGATGGCGCTCGACCATACGCGTGACTACTTCGGAAACGCCGCGGTCAACCCGACTGACCCCGCCACGACCACGGCCTGGCTCTTCTTCACTCGCTGGGTCACTCACATTTGCGCGCCGGGATTCTTTCTTCTCACCGGCGTCGGCGCCTCACTCACGCTCCATCGCATGTCGAAGGGTGAACTGTCACGCTTCCTCTTCACGCGCGGTGTCTGGCTGCTCGTTCTCGAGATCGTGATCGTGCGCTGCTTCGGGTGGCAGTTCAACTTCGACTATCGCCTGTTGCTGCTGAACGTGCTCTGGGGACTGGGCTTCGCGATGATCTTCCTGTCGGCCCTCGTGCACTTACGCGACTGGGCCGTCACCACCATCGGCGTCGTGATGATTGCTTCGCACAATCTCTTCGATGGAGTACAGGCGACCGCGTTCGGTACGTTCGCACCGGTGTGGAATATCCTGCACGCGCCGGGTGTGATCCTTGGGACGCCGCGGCATACGGTGTTTACGGCATACGCGCTGATCCCGTGGGTCGGAGTCACCGCGGCGGGGTATGGGCTCGGCGCGGTGTACCGGTGGGAGGATGAGCGAAGGAACAGATTTCTGCTGCGGCTCGGGCTCGCTCTCGTGGCGGGCTTCCTTCTCTTGCGAACAGTGAATGGCTACGGCGATCCTTCTCCCTGGTCGCAGCAGGCGTCGCCGCTCTTCAGCGCGCTCTCGTATATCAATACGACCAAGTATCCGCCGTCACTGCTCTTCCTGCTGATGACGCTCGGGCCGATCGTGCTCCTCCTTCGGGCACTGGAAGGTGGTACGCCTGCATGGCTTCGTCCTGCGCACGTCTTCGGCAAGGTCCCGCTCTTCTACTATCTCCTGCACGTACCGCTCATCCATCTCACCGCCGTGCTCGTGTGCTTTGCTCGTTATGGTGACGTGCACTGGATGTTCCAGTCGAACAATCTCGGCCAGTACCCCGTCACCCAGCCGCCGGGATGGCCCCTCGGCCTGCCCTGGGTCTACCTGATCTGGGCTGGCGTCGTGGTAACGCTCTATCCGCTTTGCCGCTGGTTCGCGAGCGTCAAGCGGCGCCGCACGGATTGGTGGTTGGGTTATCTCTGAGAGGGTTGGAAGTAGACGGCCCGCGGCAATCCCGCCCGCGGGACGAAACGCGGCAACGCGCACCCGTTCAGTGCTCGAGCGTGGCCTCAACCTGCTCGCCCTGAAGCACGCGACCGTCGCGAATCCTCACCACGCGATCACTGCGCGCGGCGATCGATTCGTCATGTGTGCTGATGAGGAAGAAGGTGCCTAACTCGTCACAGAGTTCGCGCATCAGCGACAGCACGAGGTCCCCCGTCGCGCGGTCGAGGTTGCCCGTCGGTTCGTCGGCGAGGATGATGTCGGGAGCATTCATCAGGGCGCGGGCCACGGCGACGCGCTGCTTCTGGCCGCCTGACAACTTGGTCACCCGGTAGTCGACACGATCAGCGAGACCAACACGACGCAGCAGCTCCACGGCACGCGCGTGATCTCGACCGGGATCGGCACTCCGGCGCGGCAGCGAGGGGAAGATCACGTTCTCCACGGCCGTGAAGTCGGGCAGCAGGTGATGGAACTGGAAGACGAAACCGATGTGCTGGTTGCGAAAGCGCGTGACGTCATGATCGTCGAGCGCACTGAGCCGGTTGCCCACCAGCTCCACCTCCCCTGTCGTGGGCTTGAGCAAGGTGCCGAGAATGGAGAGCAGCGTGCTCTTTCCACTCCCCGACGGTCCCATGAGGGCGACGAACTCCCCGCGACGGAACTCGAGATCGATGCCCGTGAGCACCTTCGTCTCCACTTCACCGTCGCGATAAGCCTTGGTGAGCCCGGAGACGCGCAGCACCACGTCGTTCATTGCTGGATCACCTCGACCGGGTCAACGCCGCTGGCGATGCGCGCCGGCAGCACGGCGGCGAGGGTGGCCGCCACGGTGGCGATGGCGATGGCCAGCCCGTACTCACCTAACGCGGGATCGACCGGGAGGCCGCGTGAGCCGTCTGGGCGCAGGGTGACGAGGGCGAGAAAGTTGGCGAAGCCGTAGCCCAGGCCAGCCCCCAGCACGGAGCCCAGCAGTCCGATGAGGAATCCCTGCGTGACAAAAATGCCGGTGACTGAGGCGCGCGACACCCCCATGCTTCGCATGATCCCGATCTCGGAACGCCGGCGAAGCGCGGACAGAAGCAATTGGCTGGCGACGGCGATGATGATGAGCAGCACGGCGAAGAATTTCACCAGGTCGCCCGTGCTTCCCTGCGCGCGTAGCGCGTCCTGGAGCCGCGCGTTCTCCTTGATCCAGTCCACGGCGTCAAGGCCGGTCAACGCCCCGAGGCGCTCGGCCACTGCAGGCGCCGAGAAGACGTCTGCAAGCTTCACTTCTATGCGCGACACCGCGCCTCCGAGCTCGAACAATCCCTGCGCCGTCGAGAGATCGGTGAAGGCAGCTCGCTCATTGAGACTGGCGTTGCCGACATCGAACACGCCGCGAATCACGAGCGCGCGCTCGCGACCGCGATCGCTTCGAACGCGCAGGCGCTGGCCCGTGGTGACGCCCAATTCGTCGGCCATGGTAATCCCGATCAGCACCTCTCCCGATGCCAGCGCTGACGAGCCGCGCACGATGCGGTCTGCGAGATCGATCATGTCGCTTTCCTTGCCCGGCTCGTAGCCCGTGACGCTCACCGGTACGATCTTCTCGCCCCGTTGGATGAAGCCCGACCCCGACACCGACGCCGCCACCCGGGTGACGCCAGGGAGCCCTTCCGCCGTCTGGACGAAGGTTCGCCAGCCGTTGATCGCGGCGCGCGGCTCGCTGCCGCGCTGCACGGCGAGGAGGGTGCGCAGACCCGCCACCTCACTCAGCTGCCGCGGTACGCGCGGCGCGGGTTCGAGGCGAACGTGCGCGAGGTTGCCGATGACGTCGTTGGTCAGTGTCACCGCGAGCCCGTTGATGAGCGCGGCCATGAAGGTGAAGACCACGATGCCCACCGCCACACCCGAGAAGATCAGGACGGTCTGCAGCCGGCCACTTCGCAGGTAGCGTAGCGCGATCGCGAACTCAAAAGGCATCGGTCACGAGCTTGGTTCGGACTGTGAGGCCCGCGCGGACCATACGCGGCGTGAGCACCACGAGATCGCCCGCCTTGACCCCGTTGATCACGACGATGCGCGGAGAGGGCCAGTCGATCACCTGCACCGGCTGGCGCACCAGTGTGTCGCTGCGGACGAGCATGACGTGTGGATCGGCGCCAAGTCCGGCGACCGCGGCGCGCGACACCGTGGTGGCGCCGCGATGCGTCGCGATCATCAGATTCACGTCGACTGAGAGTCCCGCTGGAAGGCGCGGCGCCTCCCCGATGAACTCGAGCCGGACGGGAACGGCCCCACTGGACTCGCTCACCCGCCGACCGATGTTCGTGACCTTCGCTGAGTACTGGCGGCGCGCGCCGGTGAGCGGCGAGACCGTGGCCTCGAGTCCGACGCGGAGCTCCGAGAGATATTGCTCGTCGATCTCCACCTCGATCTCGGGGTCCGTCGCCGTGGCGAGTTCGTAGATGATCGTTTGCGGCGTGACATTCTGTCCCGGGTCGACCGGGCGCGAGAGCACGTAGCCGTCGATGGGTGAGACGAGCGTGAAGTCGCGCAGTCGCGATCGGGACTCGCGCACCAGCGCCTCGAGCTGGCGGACCGACTCGCGCGCTGCATCGAGGTCGGACTTGGCCGCTTCGGCCTCACGCGGTGCGAGACCGCCGGCGTCCGCGAGGCGGCGAGCACGATCATAGTCGCGCGCGCGTTGCTCGACCTCGGTGCGTTGCGCCGTCAGCTGCGCGCTCGCCTGCTGGATCGACGCGCGCGACGTTTGGGCATCCATCGTCGCCAACACCTCGCCGCGACGGACCGCCGCGCCCTCGACCCGGGTCAACGTCAGGATCGTACCCGAGACCAGCGGTTGCACCTGGTTCGCCAATCGTGGCTTGATGCGCCCGGTCACGGCGAGCACTCGAACGACGTCCTCGGTTCGTGCTTCGGTCACCTCGACCAGCGGTGGGCGGGAGGCGATGCGGCGGTAGCCGACGTACAGCGCGCTGGCGACGGCCAGCACCACGAGAAGCGGGAGGAAGCGCCGGAGAATGGACATCAAGTATTGAGGACGTCGTTCGAGTGGACGATTGCCCACGTCGTTGTCGCCCGTGAAATGGCGAAAGTCGCCGCGTTGCGAGGCACGCACGCAGGGTGGTTCAACGTCTGAATCTTCCTGGAGGTTCCCTTGCGCGGTCGGCGCGCGGTCGAAGTGGTCTGACGAGACTACCAGCCACGGCATCGGTAGCGGCAGAAGTCGTTCCGGACGCGGCTTGCTACTCGTTCGCGACACCCCTCCCGGCACTCAATCGGCGACCCTGTTTCTTGCCGTCGACCGATCCAGAGGGTTTGATCCGGAACGCTTTCACCCGGCCTTCACTCGTCGCATTGATGTGCTACTCACTCGTACGCTTGAGTCGCAGTGAAGCCTAACGAGCCTGTTGTCTTCGAACCCGGCGAGGACACAACGGCTCCGTCCGCGGGGCCAGCACTCAAGGTCAGGACGTCGCGGCGAGCCGACGCACCGTCCGTGTCGCTCGAAGGCACAGTCGAAGTCACCCGGTGTGGTGATCCCCCTGACTCAGGGGCCTGGCATCTCTCGTCTTGCCGGAACGCGTTATGCTTCGCCCGTGATCGTATTCTCTCCCGCCCCGAACGCGGCCGATTGCCCGACCCGCTTTCCCAGCCCATTCGACCGCGGCGCGCTGCACCCGTTGGCGCGGCGCGCAGCGATGGAGCTCGTCGACACGCTGCAGTCGCATCACGCGCCTGCCTGGCGCCTGCATGACCAGGGAAATGGCAAGATGTTCGGGGTGCTCGTGGTCGCCGCGCCCGACGGTACGATCGGCTACTTGCGCGGCTTCTCCGGCATGGTGCATGGGCAGTGGGAGATCGACGGATGGGTGCCCCCCGTCTTCGATCAGTCGGCGCGCAACCGGGTATGGATTCCCGGTGAGGTCGAAATGCTGGACTTCGCGGCGCAGCGCGCCACGCTACTCGCCTCCATGCCGGATCACGCGCTTACGTCAGACGCTGCTCGCGTCAGTGCTGCACTGCATGCGGTGCACGCGCTCGACAAGACCCGGTCGGTCCGCTCACGAACCTTGATGCGCCAGATCCAGGACAGCTACCACTTCCAGAGCGCGCGCGGCGACGTGCGTTCGCTGCGCGCGCTCTTTGCGCCAGCCGAGCCACCCGGCGGTTCGGGTGATTGCGCCGCGCCGAAGCTGCTCGCGCACGCGTATCGGCTCGGGCTGCGGCCGCTCGCCCTCGCGGAGCTCTGGTGGGGCGCGCCCTCCACCACGGGTGACCGCCGCTCGGGCGTGTTCTACGCGGCATGTCGCGGCAAGTGCCTGCCGATCCTGACGCACATGCTTAACGGGTTGCCCGTCGATCCGCCTCCGCTGTTCGGTTCGGCCCTGATCGACCCGGCCGAGCCAGCCGTGATATACGAGGACGAGCAGTTGCTGGTGGTGGACAAGCCGAGCGGGCTGCTCACTGTGCCGGGACGCAGTGCCTTGCTGCAGGATTCGGTGGTGACGCGCCTTCGTGTGCGCTATCCCGACGCCACAGGGCCACTGGTCGTGCATCGCCTCGATCTCGACACTTCGGGGTTGGTGCTGGTCGCGAAGGATCGTATCACTGCCTCGGCGCTGCAGCGACTGTTCTCACTGCGCGCGATTGACAAGCAGTACGTTGCCTGGCTCGACGGCGACGTGACCGCCGATCACGGGCGCGTCACGTTGCCGCTGCGTGTGGACGTAGACGATCGGCCGCGACAGATCCACGATCCGGTGTACGGCAAGCCCGCCGACACCGACTGGACCGTGGTCGCGCGGGAGCACGGGCGCACACGGGTGCGGTTCACGCCTCGCACGGGTCGCACGCACCAACTGCGTGTGCACGCGGCGCATCCGCAGGGGCTCGACGCGCCAATCGTAGGCGATCGGTTGTACGGGCGCACTCCACCACTCGACGGTGAGCGGCTGCAGCTGCACGCCGAGCGGCTGGCGTTCGTGCATCCGGCGACTGAAGCGGCGCTCGTGGTCGAGCAGCCGGCCCCGTTCTGAGCTGGGCTGAGAGGACGGAAGCAGCAGGTCGTCCGCATACCAATGAGTCCTGAAGGTCGAGCGGACGTCCGCGCGTTCCCCCGACCGGGGTGCAGGCGGTAGTGATCCTCCATGTCCCGGCCCGGCGGCGGAACTCGAGGACACGATGCAACTGTACGAGAGCCGCTCGGTCGGCCTCATCCCAACGATCGCGAACATCTCGGACCCGATCAGTCCCTGCAGATCGCACTTCGTGAGGGCGGCGGCGAACACCGACACGATGAACGTAAGGTCCCAAAGAGCGGCTGGGCGGCGAGGTTGGCCGGGAGCCGTCGAGCATTGGTGTTGAGCGGTTTGTAGCGGGCCATATCGGGTCTCGACGGCGGGGCGTCCGGAGCCCACATTCGCTGGGTAACCAAACCCACTTCGCCGCGTCGAGTCCCATGCCCACATGAACGCCGTTCAGACTAGACGTGTGCTGCAGATGCTCGCGGCCGCGGTCGCGGGACTTTTCGGCATCGCAACGCTCCTCGCGGGCGGGCGCGTGCTTCTGGGTTCCGACCCGGGTTACGTGGTGTACCGGCCTCTGCTCATATACAACACGACGATGGGGATTGCCTATCTGGCGGCCGGCGTCATCATGTGGCGCAGTGTCATTCGGGGAAGGTACGCCGCGGGTGCGATCGTCCTGCTCAATCTCCTCGTGCTGCTGGGGATCGTCCTGGTCTCCCGGAACGGTGGTGCCGTTGCGGTGGACAGCCTCCGCGCGATGACGCTTCGGACGGTCGTCTGGCTGGTCCTGTACCTGATTTTATTCTGGCTCGCGCGGGCTCCTGATGTGGCCCGCGCACGCCACGTCGAGCGGTGAGATACACACCGCCTCGGATGTCACGAAATCGCGCGGTCTCATTCTATCACTTTCATTACCTGCCGACAGACAGCATGTCGCAACTCAGAACCCAAGGCGGAGGTCATACATGACGGAGCACTCCAATGAAGAACTGCGGGCGAACCAGCCGTCACCAGTATCGGTGCGCCGCATTGCGCTCGTCGCACTGCTTGCGGCGACGGCGGCAGCCTGTGGCGGCAAACAGGAGGTGCCCGCCGGGCGCGACAATGCCGAAGCAGCTCCGTCCGCGTCCACCATGGCACCCGATCCCGATGTTCGGACCGCCGTTGTGCTGCCCGTGCAAGGGCGACACATGATCCTCACCGAAATGCGCGCAATGCTGACGTCCGTTCAGGGATACGTCGCCGCAGCGGCGCGAGGTGATACGGCTGGTATGCGGGCCGCGGCGCAGGCGTCGGGCATGGCGGCGGCACGTGATCTGGATCCGGCCATGCAGCAGCGCCTCCCCCCTGAGTTCGTGCGCCTCGGGATGAGCACGCACGCTGCGTGGGATTCGCTGGCGATGGATGTCGGCCGGGGGACACCGACCGACCAAGCGCTCGGCCGGCTTGGGAGCATCATGAGCAATTGTGTGGCCTGCCATGCCCAGTTTCGGATCAACCTCGAAGCCTCGGCTGTCACCACTCGGTAAGAAGTCGACGCTTCGACGCGGG
>JBDTUA010000022.1:0-29407 GCA_040007995.1 Gemmatimonadota bacterium
TCTCCCTAAGATTCTTAGGTGAGATGGTGGATCGCGCAGTATGGTTTGAACGGCGCCACGACGCGCTTCCGTTTTCGTCCCGCCGCCCTCCATGAGTTGCATGAATTCTGTAAGGCGACTCGCGTTACGAGAGCCCGTTCGTCGCGAGTGCTCTTCACGGGGGCTCCACCTGGTCGATGTTCGAGGTCAGCGACGTCGGCTCGCGCTGCTTCGCCGCGGAGCTGCATCAGGCGAATGCGCGACGGCTCGTGTCGCACGAGCCCTTCGAAGGCTTGACAGCCTTCATGCGTCGGCATCGAGCAACTCGGACGCCAGCGCTCGCACCAACCATTCCTCGTATCGCTTTGCTGACCAGCGCCGACGTCGGACGAACATATGAAAGATCCCAGGGTCGTTCAGCACCCAGACGACGTCGGCGGCGAGCTTCTCGTCGAGTCCTCGACGAAGTGAGCCACGCGCCCTGACGTCGGCCACGATCGTGTCGGCGCCTCGGCGACGCTCCTCGTTGATCTCCAGCCAGAGCGCACCGACGTCGGCGTCAGCGCGCGAGCCTTCGCGGATCGCCTCGTAGACGTCCGCGACGTGTGCGAAGACCTTGGTCACGAGTGCGGCATATCCTGCGAGGTACGCCCGCGCGCCTCGGAGCGAACGCACCTTCCGGCTTCGAGGGCGCTCCACAAAAGGCATCGAGGCCTCCTCCTTCCCCGCCGCGCGTCCGAACGCCGCGCGAAAGGCCGCATCGAGTATCGCCGCCTTTCCACCGATCGAC
This sequence comes from Gemmatimonadota bacterium, assembly GCA_040007995.1. Classification (GTDB taxonomy): domain Bacteria; phylum Gemmatimonadota; class Gemmatimonadetes; order Gemmatimonadales; family Gemmatimonadaceae; genus SCN-70-22. The sequence continues at coordinate 770 of JBDTUA010000022.1, forward strand.
GTGAACACAGTCGCTCGACTCACGCCCGCCGCGGCCGCGATGGCGTCGATCGACACCGCAGCAAAGCCACGCTCTGAAAAGAGCGCTGTGGCGGCGTCGACAATCGCCGTCCGCGTGACTTGTGCCTGATCGACGCGGAGTGGGGAGTGGTACGGACGAACCTTGACAGGGCGTGGCAATTCAGTATACCGTCAGTATAATGATTTCGCTCATCAGTTACCTGAATATGGTCCGGGCGTGACATCCCGCGCAGTGATCCTGGTCGTGGGAGGCACGGGACGGCTCGGCCGCCACCTCATTGCACGCCTCGGCTCGAAAGATGAGACGGTGCGAGTCTTTACGCGAATCCCGAACTTCACCGCCGCCTGCGGGGACGGTCGGGATGTGGAAGTCGTGGTTGGCGACGTGCGCGATCCGGGCGCGATCGAGCGCGCCGTGTCGGGAGCGCGCGTCGTCATTTCGGCGATGAGCGCCTTTGGCGCCACCGGAGGTTCTCTGCGCCACGTCGACGGCGAGGGGAACGAGCGGCTTATCGGCGCCTGTGAGCGCCACGGTGTTGAACAGTTCATTCTTGTCTCCGTTCGTGGCGCGTCGGCAGCGCACCCGATGGAGTTGCACCGCATGAAGTACCGTGCCGAGCAACGGCTTCTCCGCAGCACTCTCGCGTGGAGTGTGCTTCGTCCGTCGAGCTTTACCGAGACATTTCAGCAACTGATCTGTGCACCGCTGGTCCATCACGGGCAGGCGATGATTTTCGGCGAGGGCCGGAATCCGATCAACTTCGTCTCAGTGTGCGACGTTGCCCGGTTCTTGGAACGAGCGATGAGCGATGACTCGATGCGCGGTCAAGCGCTGGAGATTGGGGGGCCCGAAAATCTCACCTTGACGCGCTTCGTCGAAGTCTTCGCGGCAGAAGCAGGAGTGGCCGCGAGAGCGAAACACATACCGCGAATCCTGATGCGGCTGCTGTCCGTCGCCGCGCGCCCATTCAATCCGGCCTTTGCGCGAAAGGCACACGCCGGCCTGGTGATGGATACGACAGACATGCGCTTCGATTCCACATCCCTGCAGGCTCGCTTTCCCACCATACACCTAACGAGTGCCGGTGAAGTGGCACGGCGCGACTACGGACCATCGGCCCCACAGCGCGCATGAATGCTGCACTCGTCGCATTCGTCGCGTTTGTCGTGCTGAGCACCTTCAACGCTGGCGCCATGACGACGCTGCAGATCCAACACTACGGCATCTATGGCAGCGTCGGACGCGATGGATTCGCCGACTACATGAAGGCCAACAACGCCGCCGCCCTCGTCCCGGTGATTCTGCCGGCGCTCAGCCTTCTCGCCGTCACTGCATTTCTCGTCGTCGACCGACCACCATTCATGACGACGGGCGAGGCGACGATTGCCTTCGCGCTGAACGTCGCGCAGCTCGCCTCCACCGTCCGCTGGCAGCGGCGGCTGCAGGGCGAGATGGCTCAGGCCGGGTTCGACGCTACCAAGGTTCGACTCCTTACGACAACGAACTGGATCCGAACGTGGGCGTTCCTGTTGCAGGCCTTCATGGCATCGGCGATGGTCCTCCGCGTCACCATTCGGCGTTAGGCGTCAACCTTCCCTTCAGGGCCTTCGCGGTCGCTGGTTCCATCCACGGCGCCATGACCGTGTGCCTCTGGCCTCGCCATGGAAGTCACGAACGGCTGCGCCTGCGCCTTCCTCGCCCACATGGTCGCGGGTCTCGACGAGGCGACGCCGGCGCGCAGGTCGCCGGCGCAGGTTTGCCGCGCGAGCACGCCGACGTGTCACGCTATCGTGGTGCGGCACCGCGCGGCTGGGCGATGAGGTTGAGGACGAGCACCAGGGCGCCGGCCACGTCCCCTCGCGCCTGACGGATCATCAGGAACCGCTGATCGTCCGGCGTCACGGCATACTGGGGGCTGAAGATCGAGCTCACCAGCTCGGCCGTGCCGAACAAGGCGCGCGATGAGCCAACCGAGAAGGTGGGGCGCGTGGCCACCCGCACCGCCACCATCTCGCGGCGCTCGGTGCGATAGAACAGCTCCTGGCCGCTGTGTGCCCACGCCGGTTCGATCCCTCCTACCGTGGAGACCACCCACTTTCCGTCGTTGGTGTTCGGGAACGGCCGTACATACACCTCGTCGCGGCCGGTCTCGTCGGAGGTGTACGCCAGCCAACGTCCGTCGGGCGAGATGGACGCATTCCGCTCACCAGCCCGTGTCGCCACGAGCGGGATGGGACCGCTGTCGCTGGCGGTTCGGTTTCGAAGGCGAATGCCCATGATGTCGGCGTCGCCGATGAAGCCTCGACGGAAGAGCAGCCAATGCCCGTCGGGCGACCACGTCGGGTCAGCGCCCGGTATCTCGAGCGCTGGCGACATCGGTGCGGTCGTCGCCCCGTCCGCCCGCCGCGTCTGGATACGCCATTCCGGATCGCCGGCCGTGCGCTCCGACGAAACGCTGACCGCGCGGCCGTCAGGTGTCCACGAGGGTTTGACGTTGAACTGCCCATCCAGCGGCAGCCTGACGGAAGGCCCGCCGCCGATCCGTTTGATCCATACGCTGGCGGAGTTCGTGCCACGCATAACGACGGCGAGCTGTCGTCCGTCCGGCGACAGTGCCGGCGATTCGAAGCTCCCGGTCCACTCACTCGAAAAGGGCTCCATTCCTCCGGCGCGGGTGACCCACACCAGGTCCCGCTGCTGTGACGCTTCCTGCTGATATAGCAGGGCCCCCGTCTGGGAGAGGGCGAACTGCGAGGCGAGGCCCAGCTTGACCTTCACCCCTTCGAGGAGAGGGCGCGGCGTCCCGGTCATCCGCAGCGCCTTCGGGTCGAACGGCGCGACCATGAGCGTTCCGCTCGACCGGGAGAACACCAGATTACCCGGCGCGGCGTATCGCGCCATCGTCCCTTCCGCGATCTCGTTGACCACGCCGCCCCCAGGTCCGACCACGGCGATGCGCCCGCGTTCCTTCGCACCGTGGGCTACCGTCAACACCAAACCCTGTCCGCCGGGAAGGGCCTGTGGGAAGGTGTGGATGCCATCGGACGGGGTGGTGAACGGTTCCTCCGGCATGCCGCCCGGCGGGAGGCGATAGACGATGCGGTCACGGATGAAGTACAACGTTCCGTCCACTCCCCAGGTGGGAGCGCCACCCCTCGTCACCACCCACACCGGTGTGCCGCCGCGCACGGGCAGCACCACGATGCCCGGGCCGGCGGTATACGCCACCAGCTCTCCGTCCGGCGACAACGCTGGATTCATCGCGCCGGCGCTCCCTTTAATCGGGATCGCGTCCAGGCCATCGAGCGAGCGCTGCCAGAGCTGTGTCCATCCGGTGGATGACTCACCGACATAGACGAAGCGCGACCCGTCGCTCGACATCGCAAACTCGACGCCGCTCAGTCCGGGAATCATCGCCTGTCCCCGGACGGGAGTGACATCGACCCGCACGACGCCTGGAGTGGTCGGCGCACGCCTCATGGCGGCAGCGGCGATTGCTACGGCGCCAAGGGAGACGGCGGCGGCGACTGCCACCGCTTTCCAGCGGCCCCTCGTGGGTCGCGCGTCCGTGCCATGCCGATACGTCGGATTGACGAGGGCGGCAGCCATGTCGCGTCCCGAACGAAAGCGGTCGGCCGGCAGCGCTTCGGTGGCGGTGGCGATGACAGCGACCACGTGCGGCGGCACCGATCGGCGGCGCTGATCAACGCGTGGCACCGGCGTGCGCCCGATCGCCGACAGCACCTCGCGGGGCGACGTCTCGGAATACGGCGACACGCCAGCCAGCATCTCGAACAAGACAATCCCTAACGAGTAGATGTCTGACTGCCCCGTCACGACCGACTCGCCAGCCGCCTGTTCGGGACTCATGTAGTGCGGCGTTCCGAGCAGGAGTCCGCGCCCGGTCTCATGCCCGCGACCCGAGGCTGCCTCCCAGGTGGCCACCTGCGTGGCCAGCGCGATCCCGAAGTCGGCGACCATCGATCGGCCGTCGTGCAGGAGGATGTTCTCAGGCTTGATGTCACGGTGCACGACGCCGTGCCGATGTGCGAAGTCGAGCGCGTCGGCCACCTCCCGCACCAGCTGGATCGGATCCGCTACCGGGAGCTGATGCTCCCGGTCGAGCCGGTCGCGCAGTGATTCTCCCTCGACGTACGGCATCACGTAGTAGCGCAGTCCGTCGGCCTGACCGGAATCAAACAGTGGAAGGATGTGCGGATGTTGCAGCTGCGCCGCCAGCTCGATTTGCTGCAGGAACCCTGCATCCCCCAGTGAGGCCGAGACGCCGGCATCAAGCACTTTCACAGCGACGCGGCGCCGATGTTTCGGATCCTCAGCGAGGTAAACGGTCGCCATGCCGCCGTGGCCGATTTCACGGATGATGCGGTACCGGTCGCCGAGTACCTCGGGGACACGAAACAGCAGCGCGAAGGTATCGACCGGCGAGACGAGGAGTCGCTCTCCCAGATCGCAGGCGGCCAGCAGTTGCTCCAGGCGCATTCGTTGGGCCGCGTCGCCAGCACACGCGGCCGCGACGTATGCGACCGTGAACTCGGCAATCGGCGCCAGCGGGGACGAGATGGAAGCCACGCTGGTCAGCGGTGGCGGCGGTTTCGTCCCCACGCCGAGCGGCCTTCGGAAGCGTGTTTCTCTCCTACTACACCGTCACGAGCGGTACGGGGCGCTTCGCCGCCGCGTCCGGGCAGCTGATGGTGCATGCGGCGAGGCAGAACATCGCCGACCCGGCGTCGCCGCTGGTTTCCGAGATCGAGGGAACGATCGTCTTCCGGTAACTAGCCACCGCGTGATTCGCTTGACGAGGAGCGCGCGATTCTCGGGTGGGCGTTGATTTCACCGCGTTCACCCGACGGATCGCTCCACAGGAAGCAGCGAGGTCTGGACCGGAGTGCGGCTCCCCGTGTTCGCCGGGAAGACAACGCATAGGCGGGTAAGGAGTCCGGTAGGGTTACCGGCACGGCCTCTACCCACGTCGCTCTCGGCGACAGCTCATTGCGCGCCTTCCATCAACGCCAGCGGATCCTGACGATAATACTGCTGCAATTGCTCATAGAGCTCGGGATGCTTGGCCTTCAACTGTCGCGGTTTCTCGAAGAACGTCTCGGTGGCGACCGCGAAGAACTCGGCAGGGTTCCTGGCGCCGTACCGGTCAATCACGCCGCGATGTCTGTGACGTGTTGTCTCCACGAGGGCGTCGAAGTCGCGGCCGAGGACGCGTGCCCACGCCACATAGCGGGAATGCCGCGGCAGGATCGGGGCGCCGTCACTCGCGCCGTCCTCCTGGTCCAGCTGATGCGCAAACTCGTGCAGCACGACGTTCTGTCCGTCGTGCATGTCGCGCGCGCCGGCCAGCACGCTGTCCCACACCAAGACCACCACACCCGAGATCCACGATTCGCCGAGTCGTGCTTCTTCGTCGACGCTGATCATCCCGTCGCCGACATGCTGACCGCCGGGCACCACATAGGTGGACGGATACACGAGGATCGAGACCAGCTTCGCGAAGTAGTCCGTCTCGCGGTGGAGCAGGAGGATGCACGCCTGCGCGGCGATGGTCACGCGAATCTCGTCGGTCATCTCGAGCCCAGCGCAGCCCTCGAACGATTTCTCGGCGAGAAAGACCTGCACGTCTCCGGCCAGTTCGTCGCGGTCGGCGGCACTCAGGCGCGCCGTGTACGGCACGTTCCGGTCGATGATTGCCTGCCACTCCGCGGGGAGCGCCGTCTGGCGAAGTTTCGTGCGCCGCCGCCTGGTGAGCCAGCGAAACATGGGGAGCCGTTGCCCGCGTGAGGGATGGAGTGTGATTCGAAGGGACGGATCACGTACTTCCTGGCCGAGTACCGACTGCGTAAGACCGAGCGACGCGCACTCTGTATCGATGGGCAGTATACAGCGTCGGATGCTGCGTAGGGGACGGCGGGGACGCTCGCTCGCGGCGGAACTGATGAAGGGCATGGCGCTCCGTCGTCGCCCTCTCGCCGGGCGTCTCGTTGCAGCTGCGGGGGGACGGACGCCCGCCGCGTCGGAACGGGAATTCCGGAACCGGTGCAAACGCTTCCTGTTGCCACTACTCGGCGAACTGTTCGGGGCGAAACGATGCAGGTCTCAAGATCTGCCTGCGACGGGATAGCTGGGAGCGCATTGCTGCGGTTGGCGTCAGGCGGGTTCTGCAGCGTAGCGGCTCGCGTCGCTCGAACCCGCGAGTCGGCGGAGCGGCACCCTCACCTCGCTCGTCGTTTGCAACGTCCGTCGATCGGCCTGCGTCATCACTATTGTGGAGGCGAGTACCGACTTGCACGATTGGCGCCTTGTGGAGTGAGCCGTGACGTTAGGGTTGCGAGCTCACGAGGATTGTTGGCTCGGGGCAGTTGTACTCGGCGTGATTCGGTCAGCGATCGCCTCGCCGGGCGGTGATCCTCGCGCATCTGCGCGGACACGGGTGACGGAGCATACCCATTGCTGGAACCACTCTCTCCAGGAGGGACAATGCCAGCACGATTCGTCACTCGATGGTCCGTGATCCCGCTGCTCGCGTTTCTCTGCGCCGGCTCGGCCGCCGCGCAGGCTGGGCGGGGGACCGTGACCGGCCAGGTCACCGACTAGGCGTCGAAGGCGCCGCTCGCCGGGGCGGAAGTCATCCTCTCCAGCGACGCGGCTGGAGTTGCGGCGCGCACCGCGCGCACCAATCCCGAGGGACGGTACACGTTTGGCGGGGTGGTCTCGGGCGCGGCGGTCTTAAGCGTCCGGCTGGTGGGCTTCGCCCCCGGCATGCAGCGCGTGACAGTCACCGACGGCGCGACGCTCACGGCCGACCTCGCGCTGGCGCAGCGTACGACGCAGCTCAACCAGGTCGTCGTGACCGGAACAGGGGGCGCGACCCAGCGGCGCGCGGTGGGCAACGTGATCGAATCGATCGATGCCAAGGCCGTCCTCGAGGTGGCGCCCGCGCGCAGCGTGGAGCAGCTGATCGGGGCGCGGACACCCGGGCTGATCGTGCTGCCGTCCACGGGCCAGGTCGGCACGGGCGCCCAGTTGCGCGTCCGCGCGGCGAGCAGCCTAACGCTCAGCAATGAGCCGATCATCTACATCGACGGGGTGCGCATGGACGCGTCGCCGGCGCGCGGCCCTGTGCAGCGTGGCGGTGCGGGGGCGAGCCGACTCAACGATGTGGACCCCGAGGACATCGAGAGCATCGAGGTCATCAAGGGGCCGGCTGCGGCCACGCTGTATGGTACCGAGGCGTCGAACGGCGTGATCCAGATCATCACGAAGCGCGGCCAGACCGGGAAAGCGCGCTTCGGCTTCACCACTCGGCAGGGAACGAACTGGCTCGCTAACCCCGAGGGGCGGGCGGGTCTGCTCTACGCTCCGGTGCCCGGCACGAGCGACGTGACCAGCTTCAACCTCTACAAGCACGAAGCCGAAGAAGGAAACGGACCGATCTTCTCTACCGGGCGCAACCAGGGCTACCAGGGGAGTGTCACCGGCGGGACGGATGCGAGCCGGTATTACCTCTCCGGCACCTACGACAACGACGTGGGCGTGGTGAAGTGGAACTGGGACCGGAAGTTCAGCGGCCGCGCCAATCTCGACGTGCTGGCCAACGACAAGCTGCGCTTCCAAGGGAGCATCGGTCACATCCGCGACCGCGTCCGACTGGCGCAGAACGACATCGCGACCGACCCGTTCAGCCAGCTCGTGTGGGGGACGCCGCGCACCAAGGACGGCGTCACGCGCGGATTCCTGAATACACCGCCCGAGGAGTGGTCGCTGGTCGAGGGGCACGCGGACAACGACCGCACCACGCTCAGCTTCAACGCGGACTTCAACCCGACCAGCTGGTTCACCAACCGGCTGGTGACGGGGCTCGACGTCAACTCCGAGAACAACTGGCTGCTCTATCCACGCATGCCGCTGGGCGCCCAGGACCCGATCGGCAGCCTCGGGACCGGCCAGAAGAGCGCGGCGCGCACCTCGCGCAGCTTCCTGACGCTCGACTACTCGGCAAGCGTCAAGTACGGCTGGGGGGAAGCCCTGAAGTTCACGACGGCGGTCGGCCTGCAGCACTACCGGTCGGAGATCAGCACGATCGGGGCGACTGCGACGACCTTTCCGGCGGTCCCGATCACCACCGTGAGCGGGGGCGCCCAGACAACCGGCAACGAACAGTTTGCCGCCAATGCCACGGTCGGGATGTTCGTGCAGCAGCAGACGGCATGGAACAACCGTGTGTTCTTCACGGCCGCGCTGCGCGGCGACGACAACAGCACCTTCGGCAAGGATTTCAAGGCGGCGTACTATCCGAAGTTCAGCGGGTCGTGGGTGATCAGCGAGGAACCGTGGTTCCACCTGCCGCTGGTGACCGACCTGCGGCTCCGCGGGGCGCTGGGCGCCGCCGGCACACAACCCGGTACCTTCGATGCCGCACGACTGTACCAGCCGACGGTAGGCTACGTCGACGCGCCCGGGCTCGTTCCCTTCTCGTACGGAAATCCGCAGCTCAAGCCTGAGCGGAGTCAGGAGCTGGAACTCGGCTTCGAGTCGAATATTTTGCACGGCGCCGTGGACTTCTCGTTCACGCACTACAGCCGCAAGATCACCGACGCGATCGTCAACTCGCCGATCCCGCCATCGCTCGGCTTCCCCGGCTCGCAGGTGATCAACATCGGGAAGGTGTCCGGCTGGGGGAACGAGTTCCAGGCTAACGCCCGTCTCATCCAGAAGCACTCCGTCTCGTGGGAGGTTGGGACGACGCTGGCACGGAACGGGAACCGCGTCGACGATATGGGCGGCGCCCCGTTCTTCACCGTCGGTGGTGGCGGACAGGCTCAGAACCGCGTCGGCTTCGGGATCGCGGACTTCTTCATGTACCGCGTTCGCAAGCCGCTCACGCTCGCGAACGGCAACGCGGATATCGCCGGGTCGATCTGCGACGGTGGACGCGGCAAGGGGGGCGTCGAAGCCGGAGGCCCCGACGTTTCGTGCGCCGTGGCCCCGCGCGTGTACTGGGGCCATTCGCAGCCCATCTGGCAAATGGGGTACAGCACCACGGTGACCATCCTCGATCGCCTGCGGCTGTATGCCCGCGTGGACGGGAACGGCGGCCACATCCAGTCGGACACCGAGATCCGCGCGCTGCACAACCAGGGGTCGACGCTGGCGGTCATCAAGCGCGACGATCCCTTCCTGCAGGTGTACCGGGCGATCGAGGCCGATGCATCGGGGACGTACCAGGCGGGATTCCTCCGGCTGCGTGAACTCTCGGCGACCTACAACCTGCAGCCGTCGTTTGCGCGACGCTTTGGCGCGACGTCGGCGTCGCTCAGCGCCGCCGGCCGCAACCTCTCGATGTTGTGGACGGCCCAGAACGGCTGGAAGACCTCGCGCGACGGGATGATCAACGTCCCCATCGCGGGCCAGCACGTCTGGGACCCCGAGATCCGCGCCGTAGGACAGCTGTCGAACGGCTTCCAGACCATCATGCCGCCGACCGCCAGCTTCACGACCACGCTCCGACTCACCTTCTGACCGCGAGACCCAGACGATGACTTCCATCATTGCGAGGCGCGCGGCGCGTCGAATGCTCCTTCGTCGGAGCCTATCTGGCGCCCTCGCCGCCACGCTTCTGGCCAGCACGACCGCATGTGACAAGCTGCTCGCAGTCACCAACCCGTCCAACGTACCGATCGAGGCACTCGCCGATCCGGCGCTCATGCCGACGCTCGAGGCGGCCGCGATCCAGCAGTTTCAGTGTGCATTCGCGAACTTCGTCGCCACCGCCGGGATGCTCTCCGGTGAGTACTGGTCGGCGAACGGCTTCGTGAACAACCATCCGTGGGAGTGGCGCGGCGTAGTCCAGATCAAGACCGAACCCGGGAGCTGCCCGACGCGCAACGCCACGTCGATGGGCTTCTACACGCCCATGCAGCAGGCGCGCTACCAGCTCGACGACCTGCACGCGCGCGCCAGCAGCTTCACCGACCAGCAGGTGGCGAACCGCAGCCGGATGCTCACCGAGGCGCGCGCCTACGCAGGCTTCGCGTACCTCATTCTCGGCGAGACGATGTGCGACATGGCGGTCGACAACGGGCCCTCGATGACGAACCAAGCCGTGTGGACCATCGCGGATCAGCGGTTCACCGAGGCGATCACCCTAGCCACCGCCCTAAACGACAACAGCCTGAAGAACATGGCCATCGCGGGTCGAGCCAGGGCGCGACTCGACATGGGGAAGCTCGCGGAGGCGGCCACCGATGCCCGGCTCATCCCGTCGGGTTTCGTGCGGAACGCCGAGTTCTCCGTGTCCACTCAGACACGGGAGAACCGGGTCTACAACCTGACGGTGGCCAACGACTTCATCTCGGTGACGCCCCCCTACCAGAACCTGACAGTGAACGGGCAGCCCGATCCCCGGGTAAAGGTGCAGAACATGAACCGGCTCGGCTCGGACAATTCCACGCCGTTCTGGCGGCAGCTGAAGTTCTCGTCGAGTGCGACGGTGCCGCTGCCGATCGCATCGTACGCCGAGTCGCAACTGATCCTGGCGGAGGCCTCGACCGACGCGGTGGAGAAGCTCGCCGCGATCAACCGCGTGCGTGCGCTATCGGGCATCGCAGCACTGGTGCTGGCCCCGGGCGACGACTTCACGACGGCTTTGCTCGAGGAGCGGCGGCGCCAGCTCTTTAGCGAGGGGCAGCGATACGTGGACATGCTCCGCAAGGGGCTGCCGTTCCAGACAGGCACGAACCGGAAGGGGCAGACGTACAGCGACCTGACGTGCATCCCATTGCCGGACGTAGAGACTCTGAACAACCCGAACTTCAAGGGGAGTTGAGGCGGATCGGCGCAGGCCGGTGAAGCGGGGGGGGCGCAAGCGGCGCTCCCCCCGCGTATTTCCACGCCAGCGCCGTGTCGAGTTCCCGTCGCCACTCGGCGTCGTGGTACAACATCAGCGGAGCGATTGACCTCAGATCTCTCATGCTCGTCACGCACGTCGACGACGTCTGGAACGAGGCCATCTCCCCTTCCCTCCTGGATGCGACGAGAAAGCGCGCGCAGACGTCGGTTTAGCCCGGCACATTGATCGTCGCACCCGTCGGCCGGATTGCAGCCCTGACGCCTGCAAGCCTAACGCGGCCTGCGACGACCGTCGGACACCGCCGACGATGTAGGAGAGCACCTGCACCGAACGTGTTCTGAGTGTGTACGCGCCGCTGCGATCACTGCGCCCCGATTTCTCCCGACACGACGCCGCTCGCGCGATCCACTCGCAGCGACAGCGACCGACCAGCGCCCGGCGCTGGCGCTCGCTCATCGGCGATGTGCACGACGGATACGATGGCCGAGGCGCCATCCGCGCTCTCACCGACTGCTTCGAGACGGTACGCATCGCGGCTCCAGTGACGGTCCCGCTCGAGATACGCGTCCACCTTCGCCTCGTGCGCGACCTCGCCGCGAGCGTTCGTCGCCATCACGCCGTCCTTGCGGAGCGGCCAGCGCCGATCGGCGAAGGACAGGTCGTGCTCGTCGATCGACATCTCTCCGAGCGGGGTCGTGCGCAGCGCGACGGTGAAGCAGCGGTCGAGCAAGGCCGAGATCGATGGACCGCCGAAGATCCACGCGGCCGCGATCACGATGACGGGTACGGCGAAGCGAAGCAAGGGGGAGCGCATCGCGCAAGCTACGACTTCTCGCGCGACGTGGTCGCACTGGCACCGATGAAGGCTGTTCAATCCAACGGTCGCGCTGGCGGCGAAAAGCAGGCCACTGGCGCCGCTCTCCGACGTGGGCGTCTATTGTCCACGCTACGCCGATTGCGTGCGTGCGTGATCGCTTCACGCATTAGCCGTTTCCCTCGCCCTCGCGCATGCTCCACTTCCGGCTCGTCCTGTTCGCGACCCTCGCCGTCTCCTCTACGCTGCACGCGCAGCGGAAGTCTGCCGACGGCGCGAAGCGCGCCGCATCCCACAACAACGCCGCGCCCAAGTCCGCAAAGCCGTAGATCCTGCTTGGCGATTGGCGTATCGCGCAGGGCGTCGTCGCCCCGTGGCTGCGCGAGGGGGGGCCGGCGCCGGATGCGAATGTGCTCGTCGGTCGTACAGTGCACTTCGATGTGGATCGGGCGAACGGTCCGGGCGCGCTCACCTGTACGCACGCGACGTACGAGTCGGTGGCGCAGCCGGCCGCAGGGCTTTTTCAGGGCATGCTACCGGCGCCGGCAACGCAAGCGGCGGTGCCATTAGGGATGGTGCACTTTCCGGTGCCCGGCGCTCGCATGAACTGCGACACGGGCTCGTACGATTTTCATCTCGTGGACGATCAGACATTGCTGATCGGCCTCGACAACGCGGTGTGGACGCTGACGCGCGCGAAGGGGGCGATGGCAGCGTCGACCACGCCGAGTGGCGTGGTGGAAGCGTTTCTCGAACGGCACTTCGCGGGGGACATGGGCTTCCTGCCAACAACCGTCGCGCAGCTCTCGGAATTCCTTGCCGACTCGTTGCGCGCGTCGATCGCGCATTATTTCGCCAAGCCGTCGGACCCGAACGAAGCGCCCTTGATCGGCGGCGATCCGTTCACCGATTCGCAGGAATACCCGACGCGCTTTTCCGTGGACGATGCGCAACTCAAGGGCAGATACGCCAACGTCACCGTGCGTTTTGCTGATGGCTACACGAATCGCTTCGTCGTGTATCTACTGCAACAACAGCGCGGGCAGTGGCGCATCGCCGACACCCGCAACGAACACAAGGTCACGCTCTCCGAATCACTCAGGAAGTAGGCGCTTCTCGAAGGCGATCTACCTCGAAGTCGGCGCTGCCAAGGACTCCGTTGTGTGGGGCCGGGCCACGCCTTGCGCTCATTCTCGCTGCCGAGTGGCGCCGGTGATTCCACCAGCGCGTTGCGGTCGCGGCGAGAGAGTCAGCCGAGGGCCCGCGCGTGCAGTCGGGTGTGGTCGGGTGTGGTCGGGTGTGGTCGGGTGTGGTCGGGAGTGTCTCCATTGTCGTCGGAGTAGCGGGCGACGTGGACGTTCGATGCTGGCGGCGGGGACGGATATGACGCGGTGAGGATCATGAGGCGGCTGCTGCGGGGCGCGAGCGCCACCTCCGCACCCAGCTCGCGGATCGCCGCCCGCATCTCCTCCTCCAACGCATCAAGCACGCGCCGTTGCCCCTCGGTCGGTGCCGTCGTTGAGCCCTGCACCGCGCCATGCAGGTCGATGATTCGCGACTTGAGGCTCAACCACCCCGAGCGGAAGACGTTGCGCAGGCGGCGATACTCGGCGCCACGCGCAGTGGTCGTGTCGGCTCCCAGGATTCGCGCGCGCGCCGTGAGACGACTATCCGCGTCGCGCCATTGCGTGAGCAGGGCATGAACTCGCACCCCCGCGGTGTGGCGCGCTTCCACGTCAGCCAGCGCGGCAGAGGCACGCGGGTCGGCGCGTACAACCAGCGGAGCCGAGGACTCGCCGGCGGGGGTGCGCAAGGTGATCTGATAGTCGCCAGGCAATACCCACGCACCGACCGGCACCCCAAACCATACCGCGTCGCTGGCAACAGGTGTAATGGGGAGCGCATAGCGCAAATCCCAAACGATGCGATGTACCCCGGCGCTGCCACTTCCCTCCAGCTCGCGCACCACCTCGCCGGCGGCATTTCGGATGACGAGTCGAACGGAGTCGGCGCGCGCCGCTGCGGGCATGACGTAGGTGAGAAGGGCGCCGGCGGCGGCGTTATCTCCCGCGTATCGTGCTCCGCCAATCGATGGCATGGGCTTGACCATGTACGTCATGAAGGCCGGAGCCGGCGTGTGCAGCGTCGGGACGGTGACGCGAGCGGGGTCGCCTCCTGCCATGAGCCGTGCGTCATCGAGCAGGATGAAGCTCCGGCCGTGCGTTCCGAGCACGATGTCCAGCGTGCGTTCATGCACGACAATGTCGTCGATCGGAACGCGGGGGAGATTCCCCCCCGGCTGCTGCCAACTCGCGCCACGATCGTAGCTCACCACTAGGCCGAACTCGGTTCCCACGAGCAGTACATCCGGGGTGAGCGGGTGTTCGGCGATGGCATTGATCACGTAGCCCGACGGGATTCCCGCATCGATGCGACGCCAGGTCTCGCCTGCGTCCTGCGAGCGAAAGAGGTAGGGAGCAAAGTCGTCGTCCTGGTGCGCGTCGAGCGCCACGTACATGACGCGCTCGTCGTGCCGCGATGCGAGGACGCGCGAGATCCATGGACGCTCCACCATTCCGAGCGCTGCGGTTATGTCGCGCCAAGTGGATCCTTCATCGCGCGACAGGTGCACGAGTCCATCATCCGTGCCGACGATCAGCAATCCTCGCCGCCGCGGCGACTCGCTGATGGTCGTCAACACTCCGTAGTCGCTGACCCCGTCGTCGCGCGACAAGGTGGTGGAGTCGCGTACCGTCCCCATGATGGGAAGGCGTTGCCATTCCTGGCGACGCGAGAGATCGGGACTTACGACCTCCCAGCTGTTCCCGCGGTTCCGCGTGCGGAAGAGTCGGTTGCCGCCGTAATAGTAGAGCTGCGGATCGTGCGGTGAGACCAACGCGGGCGTGTTCCAGCCGAACTGATATACCTCGTCCTTGTTGTCGGGAGCGGGGCGGATCAGGCGCTGCTCTCGCGTCTCCGTGTCCACGACGTACGCGCGTCCGTTCTGCGAGTTGGCGAAGACGTAGCGAGCGTTGGACGGGTCAGGGTTGGCTTGAAAGCCGTCACCGTACGCCAGGTGCAACACATCGGCGTTGAAGATGCCTCCCTGATTCCAGGTCCGGCTGGGGAGTGCCCACGTGCCGTTGTCCTGCGTCCCGCCGTAGATGCGATACGGCGTGCGATCATCAACGGCCACGTCGTAGAACTGACCGATGGGGATGTTGTCAATCAGCTGCCAGGTGCGCGCACCGTCGTATGTGCGATACAACCCACCGTCGTTGCCGAGCAGCATGTGACGCGAATCGGCGGGACTGATCCAGAGGGCGTGATGATCGGTGTGGATTCCGAGTCCGGTGCTGTCGCTTTTCAACGTCTTGCCACCATCGCGCGACTCGAAGAGGTATGCGTCGAGCATCCATAGGTGATCGGCATCGCGCGGATCGACACGCAACTTGCTGTAGTACATGGGGCGCGGGTTCGACGGGTTCACTCGCTGCCAAGACACTCCGCGATCGCTGGAGCGATAGACGCCGCCAGCGGTGGTGTGCTCCACCACGGCGTAGACCACCGAAGGATTGCTCGCGGCCTGTGCGAGCCCGATGCGTCCCATGGCACCTGTCGGCAATCCCTTCGTCAGTCGTTGCCACGTGGTGCCGCCATCGGTTGAGCGGTGCAGCCCGCTCCCCGTCCCGCCCCCTACAAAGCCAAAGGCGCGGCGTCGCCGCTGGTACGTCGCGGCGATCAGCGTTCGTCCGTCGGGATCGAGGTTCAGGTCCACCGCGCCAGTGTTCGCGTCGATGGCCAGCACACGCGTCCAGCTGCGCCCGCCGTCGCTGGTGCGATAGACGCCACGTTCTTCGTTGGGCCCCCAGAGGTGCCCGAGCGCCGCCACCCACGCGGTGCGGGGATCGGTGGGGTGGACCACGATGCGCCCGATGTGATGCGTCTCATGCAGGCCGGCGTCCTGCCAGGTGGCGCCGCCATCGCGCGAGACGAAGACGCCATTCCCCCACGATGACGACTGCCGATTGTTTGGCTCTCCGGTACCAACCCAGATCACTTGCGGATCCGAGCGTGCGATGGCGAGGGCGCCGATGGACTGCGCCCCCCCCGACTGGTCAAAGACCGGTGTCCAGCTGGCGCCGTTGTTGGTGCTCTTGAAGACGCCGCCGCTCGCGGCTCCGACATAGATGGTCGACGGGTCGCTCGGGTGTACAGCCAGCGATGCGATGCGCCCGCCGAATGCGGCTGGACCGATGTGCCGCCATTCCAGGCCGGGGAGTGTCGCGGGAATTGTTGTCGCTCGCGCGCCAACGCCCTCCTGCGCCAGCGACTGCACCCCTGAGCCCATCAGCGACGCCGTGACGGCCAGCACGCTCATACACTTCCGCTTCACGACGTCTTGTTCCGGCGTGCCACGTCGGCTTCGGCGGCCAGGAAGCCGAACGCCGCCCAGTATTGCGTCGCCAGCACCTTGTCGAGCACCTCGTTCCCCTTGGCGCTGTCACCATTGGCCAAGTACCAGTTGGCCACGCCGTACCCCTGCGTCACGAACTGGAGCTCGTTGGCGCCATCCGGGTTGAGGAGGGAATCGGCCGGCAGTTCTCCCTTATACATGAGCAGTCGCCGATGGTAGGCGGTGTTCTCGATGACGTCGAGCTCTGCGGTGATTGGCACGAGGATCGCCTTGGCCTCGTCGTCGCGCCCAAGTCGGCGCAGCGTGATGTACAGCCAATCGGAGACGGCGACTTTCGTGTCGTTGTTCTGGGCCAGGCGCATCGCTTCCTGCCAGGCAGCGAGCGCGCTGGAATAGTCAGCCTTGAGGTAATGCCCCAGGGCGAGATGGTAGTAGATGTTGCCCTGCGTCGTGCTAGTGGGAACGTTGCGCGCGTTCGGTGCGCCATCCGGTTCGGGGGCGTCGGGCGTTCCCTTGCTCAGCTGCGCGGCCTTCTCGAAGTCGGCGATTCCCTTGTCGATCTCGCGCACCGTGAGATAGCGGTGACCGCGGAAGCGGTACATGCGCGCATCGTTCGGGTGCTTCGCCACCCCTTCACTGAAGGTGCTGATGGCGTCCTGATATCGCTCCAGGTACGCCTGTCGGCGCCCCAGCCAGATGATCGCATCGGCATCATCGGGGGCGCGGTCGTACGCCGCTTGCGCCGCCTGGAGGTTGGAATCGAGCGGTGCCTGCTGTTCGGCCGTGAACGTCCGGCGATAGAGTGGCGCGCCGAGCAGCGAGGTTGCCTCCGGCGTTGCACCTGCCGACGGCATCGCTTCCTTGGTCCCGCCATCCCTGCCGCCACAGGCCGCCGCCATGAGGACCCACATGGAGACGCTGGCCGCCCGCGCCGCCTGATTCCGTCGATTCATCCTACATTCCTCCGAGATTGGGATTCGAGGCGACCTCATTGAGACTCGGCGGAAAGCAGCTATCGCGCCCGGTCATGAACGCCGCGGCCCACGAGCTGAGGCCGGGAGCACTCAGGCGCGCATTGTCCTTCAGGCGACGCCCCTCGAGCCACAGGGTGAGGTGGCGCTCCTGATCCAGTGCGAGCCACGCCTGGGCGACGGTCGTCGCAGTCACCGGCGCGACGTTCGCCGCCTGACGTACCGCGTTGATGAATTGCATGGCGCTCGTGACGTTCCCCTGCCGGAGCGCGACTTCGGCCTCGATGAGCCGCATCTCCGCACCCTTCGCCAGCGGAATGTCATCGCCGCGATCGGCGTACTTCAGCTGCTGGTAGTACGGGCGGATGCCGCTCGAGCCGGTCTTGTTGAGATCCTTCCAAGGGGTGCGCGAATCGCCCGACTCACCGAGTCCCGCGCTGAACGTCCCGTGGACCGTGGCCTGCGTGGAGAGAATCGTCCCTTCCCACACGCGGTTCTGCTCGCGCGCGGTGTTGCCCGAGCGGTGCGCGACCCAGCGAAAGCTCGTCGGGACCTGCGCCGCGGCCTGGCCAGCCTGGGCATAGTTGCCGAGTATGAGGTGAGCCTGCGCCGTCCCGGCAGCGGCCGCTATGCGCAGCGAGTCCATGGTTGCCCCGATCGCAGTCGCCCTGGTGGTCGCCTCCTGGAAGTGCGCCAGCGCCCGCTCGTAATACTTCGCGTTAGGCTCGGCGGGGCCGCCATCGAAGACGGCCACGCACGCGATGTCACCCAGGATGCGGTTGGCGTAGCCGGCCCAAAGATATGAGCCCGCGATCCACGGATTCGTCGCCGGGTCGGCTTGAGTTTTCTTGAGACGTTCGATTCCGAACTCGGCGCTCCAGCGCGCCGACTGGGCTTCGTCCCAGACGTAGCTCGACTCCTCGGTGAGCAGGCGCCCTGCTCCGAAGTTCTGCACCCACCCCTGCGTCGCGTCGGCGTTCAGGTCGGTCGAGGCGACGCCGGCGTAGTAGGCGGCGGATCCCGTGGCCACTTCGATGTCTGACACGAGGCCGATGAATACCGTCCGGCCTGCGGCGGGGTCATCGAGGGCCACATCCTGGATGGGGCCGGGGTTGGACACATCGGTAAGACCGCACCCCGACAGCAGCAACAGCAGCGTGGCGGCAACCGTCATTGACTCCAAGTGATATCTGCGCATGGTTCGTCTCCCGGGGCGCGTCAGTAGGTGAGGCGAGCGGCGAGCGTCACGAGGCGCGAAGGGGGCAGCTGGTAGTACTCGTAGCGCGCGGGAAAGACGGCGAAGTTGCCGCCGCGGGTGAGCTCTGGATCGAGCCCCGGGTGCCGCTGCCACTTCCAGGGATTCTGTACCTGCAGCATCAATGTTGCTGCACTCACCTTGGGGATGGCGCCGGACGGGAGCTGATAGGACGTGGTGAGTGTGCGGAGCTTGAAGTAGTCGGCCGGGCGAATCCAGCTCTCGCGATCGGGGAGCGCACCAGCGCATCGCGCCCGCCAGATGGCGGTCTGCTCAGTGTACGGCTGACGGTCGAGGCACTCCGGCCAGAGGTTACGGCGTGCGGTCTGCCACGGCATGTTGTTGAGCGCCATGTGCCCGCCGGCGCCCTCGGCCAGCGCGCTGAACGTCAGGCGACGGAAGAGCTGCAGCGAGGTGTTGAAGCCGTAGTTGTGCGTGGGATACACCGGACCGAGATACTGGTCCGTGGCATACGTCGGATCGGTCAGGGCGTCGGGGTTGGTGACCTTGCGCCCGAAGATGGACACCACCGGGTAGCCGGTGCGAATCCACTGGCCAAGCGACGCGAAGCCAACGGTGAACGGCGCGGCCTCTCCCAAGTCCAGCACCTCGCTCGTGTTACTCGAGAAGCGCCCGGTGACCGACCAGTTCACGTTGCGCCTGCTCACCGGGACACCGGTGACGCTGACTTCGACGCCACGGCTTTCGAGCTGCCCCACATTGCGCAGCGATGCGATCAGGAACCCCTGCGACGGCGGGGTGGTGACCCGGAAGAGGGCATCGTTCGTGGTCTTGCGATACCAGGTCACGTCGGCCGACAGTCGGTCGTCCAGCGCCGAGGTCTCGAAACCGACTTCGATCTCACTCGTGCGCTCGGGCCCCAACTGCGGATTGCCGACGTTCGCGGGCGTCACGCCGGCCTGTGCCTCGTAGCCGGCCACCGGTGTCCAGGTGCGCACGGCGTCAAAGGCCCCGGGCGCCTTGCCCGCCTCGCCCCACGCGGCGCGCAGCTTCATCACCTGCCACCATTCCGGCCAGAAGCTTTCATCGGACAGGACGTACGATGCGCTGACCTTCGGATAGACCTGCAGGCCCAGGTCGGAACCGAAAGCGCTATTGCCATCGGCGCGCGCGCCGATGGTGAGGAACAGGCGATCGTTGTAGCCGAACAACTCCTGCACAAAGAGTCCGGCGTTCACGGTCGTCATCTCTGCTTCGTTGGCACGTGAGGTCGCCCCCGAGCTCAGCGTGACTGCGCCCGGCCCCCCGAATCCTTCGGCGGTCCCGACCTGGGTGTGATCGAGATCCTGGAAGAACTGCCCACCCACCGACAAGGCGGAGGTGAACTTGGAGCCAACCTTCGAGCTCCACGTCGTGGCCAGGTCGGCCGTCAGCGTGCGGTGCATCCAGTTGCTGGTGTTCCGCTGTCCCTTCGGGAGGAGGGCGAAGTTGAAGGGAAGCGTCTCCTCGTTGAAGGAGTTGGTATAGTCGGTGCCAATCGTGAGCCGGGTCGCGATGCTTGACCACGGGCTACCGGTAAAGGTGACGCCTCCCACGAAATGATCCGTGCTTCCCGCGTTGTCAATGTCGAGCAGGATGTCGTGCTTTCCGCCGGTATAGTCCTGCGTTCCGCGGAAGACGTTGAGGAGGAAGCCGTAAGTGTTGTCCCCGCTCTCCAGGAAGTTCGAGGCGCGATTCGAGAAGGCGGTGTTGACGGCGACATTCAGCCACTTGTGTGGCTGGAAGCCGAAGTTTCCACGCAGGCCGACACGTCGGGAGTCATTCTTGGGCAGCGTACCTTCGGCGAACTCATGGTTGCCTGAGAGGAAGTAGCTCACACTTTCGTTTCCCCCCGAGACGGCGAGGTCGAACTCTCGCTGCGCGCCGTTGCGCAGGAAGCGCTTCAGCCCGATGTAGTCGTCGTCCTTCCCCACGACCGGTCCGAGCGAGTTGCCCGTCTGCGTTCGCACTCCCCCCGTGAGGCCGGCATTCCATTGCGCGCGTCCGTTCAGCTGCCCGCGCTTGGTGAAAATCTGGATGACCCCGGCGGCCGCTTCAGTTCCATACAGCGTCGTCGCCGCCGGCCCGCGAATCACCTCGATGCGCAGCACGTCATCGGGGTTCAGGTTATCGAGCGGCTTGGGCGAGTTCTGCGCACCCGCCGGTCCCGGGTTGCCCATCGCCGTCGTGCGCGTGAGCGTGTTGTTCATGTACGTCTGGTTGTTCATGCGAACGCCGTCGATATAGATCAACGGCTCCGAACTCTGCGTCACCGAGCTCAATCCGCGAATTGCAATCGTGGTCCCTGAACCAACCTGGCCCTCGTTGGCGAACTGCTGCACACCGGCCACCTGTCCCTGCAGGAGGTCGCTGACGTTCTGCTTGGGCGCCGTCGCCAGCTGCTCGGCGCTAATCGTCCCGATGCTGTTTCCGACTTCACGACGTCGTGCCTGTCCCGCTGTACCGGTCACCACGACCGCGTCGAGTGAAACCGAGATGGGCGCGAGGACGAAGTCGGCGCGGACGTCGCCAGCCGCAACCTGCAGGCTGCGGCTCAACGAGGTGTAGCCGAGTCGCCGTACGCGGAGAGTCTGGTTCCCTTCGGGAACGCCGGCAATTGCGTACGTTCCATCGTCAGCCGACAGCGCGCCGAGCGTTGTCCCTTCGACCGTGACCTGCGCCGATCCAACCGGCTGACCCGTATTGGCGTTCGACACGCGTCCTATGACGCGAGCGGCCGACAGCACACGCATGGACGTCGTCCCCTGCATGTCCTGTATGCGACCCTGTGCAAGGTTGTTCGAGACCGCAAGGACGTCCTGCGTCTCAGGCGCAAGGAGAACCATGTCACCTTCCAACTCCGTCACCTGCACGGCGAGGCCGCGCAACATCAGCGTCAATGCGTCCCCCACCGTGACGTCGGTGCACAGGCAGGTCACGCGACGGTCCGCGGGAACAAGTGATGAACTGTAGGCCAGCGCGACACCCGAACGCTGGTGCAGCGCGCGGAGCGCGTCCTCGAGCGAGACGTCGGTGATCTTGAGCCGAGCTGGTCGCTCGAGTGCACTCAACCGCTTGCTCGTGAGTGAGACCGGTTGTACGAGAGAGACGCGGGCATCTGCCACCGATCGCTGGGCGGCCAGCATTGAAGGAGACGCAGTAGCCAGCAGGAGAACAAGGGCAAACATGGATCGCGACATATGGGGGCCTCTGTGCTGTTCGGACTTCGATGTCGGGCGCCGCCGCGAGCTGCGCAGCACCCGTCGATTCATCACGGCCTTAGGGTTCGATGCTCGCGATGCCACTCTCGAGCGTGCAGTGCGCCTGCACGGCCCGGCAAATGGCGAGCAGCGTCTGCGGGAGATCTTGATGCGTGAACCACGCGGTGACCTTTCGCTCGGCGAGCGTGCTATCGGGGAGGAGCACGCGCACCGGATATCGACTCTCCAGCTCGCGGGCGACCAGACGCAGGGGCGTGTCCTGGAAAACCAGGAAGCCCTTGGTCCATGCCATGAGGTCGCTCGCTTCCTGTACCGCCTCGACGTTGATCCTCCCGTCGGTGCCAACCGTTCCCATCTCCCCCGCCACCACTTCGCGACGCTCTCCGCTCGCCGTTTGCAAAGCCACCCGCCCCTCAGTCACGATAAGGCGCAATCCGTCGGCCTCTACACGCAGATCGAAGCGGGTACCGAGTACCTCGACCGTTCCGACGCGCGTACGAACGCGAAACGGGCGTGCCTTGTCGTGCGTGACGGCGAAATACGCCTCACCGTCGAGCCACGATTCTCGCGCGTTAGCGGCGTGCGACACGCGCAAGCGCGACCGCGGGGCCAGCCGCACCACGCTCCCGTCGTCGAGACGCGCCGTCGCCATCTCCGCCGTATCGGTCACGAACTCCGCGACTCCCAACGAGGCGAGCGCGTCAGGGGGCGCCGTGCGCGTGGCAAGAAGGACCGCGACGAAGAGCGCGGCCGCCGCCAACGCTCCCGCCAACAGGTGCATGGACAGCCGTCGGATGTCGCCCGGCTGGCGACGCGCGATGGCGGGCGACATCACCGGCGATGAGCCGTCGCGCGTGTCGGCGGTCGACCCTTCGTGCAGCGGCCCGCGCAGGAGGCGTTCCAGCGAGGGCGCGTCGCCGAAGGCAGTCATCGGGTCGCGACGATCGCTGCTGCGCCACACCCGCTGCATAGACTGGAAGTATCGCTCGTTCTCTACCGACGCGCTGCGCCACGCCACGAGGCGTGCCGCGTCGGCAGCGGAGATTCGTTCCTGAAGGAATGCGAGGATATGCTCGTCCACGGGTCCTCGGTGAGCCGGTGTGGCAGAGTCGTGCGCGACTCTCCATCAACCAGAACCCGCGAGACGGGACGCGATACTACTGGTCGGCGCTACGGACGATGCGGAGGTGCGCGGCGGGCGCGTCGTCGAGCCGGTTCCGAAGCAGCTCGCGAAGCGTTCGGAGCGACGAGACGAGTTGATTGGCGACGGTCTGCGGCGACACGCCTAGCACCTCGGCGACCTGCGTGTTGCTGAGGCCGTGGTAGCGCGAGAGGACGAAGGCCTCCCGACGGCGAGGGGGGAGCGTCTCTACTGCCAGCTCGATTGCCCGTTCCAGCTCTGCCGCTTCGAGCAGCGAGTGTGAGCAGTGCGACGGCTCGTATTCCTCCTGGTGCGCCGCTTCCTCCTGCCACCGCGCCAGATTGGCCGCGCGGCGCCACTCGTTGGCCACGAGATTCCGCACCATTCTATAGAGGAAGGGCCGCATCTCGTCGTGGGGTGGCAGCTGGTACTCCCGCTGCCAGAGCCGTACGAAGCCACGCTGCACGACGTCCTCTGCCGCGGCATGGTCGCCGAGCAGACGCTCCGCGTATGCGACGAGCGGCTTCCAGTAGTCCCGCAGCAATTCCTCCAGTAACTGCGGATCGGCAGCCGAGGAAGGGTGTGGCTGGGGCGTGGCAGAGTCGGCAGCGTTAGGTCTGCGAGGCACTGGGCGCGTGGGGGGGGCGGTGGCGAAACCGCGAGCGTACGGTGTACGCAGCGCGAGCGCAAGGCGTTGACGGCAACCGATCGCCGCCTGGGAGGAATGCGTCACGACATTTCGCGGCCGTTGTCGGATCCGTTGCGCGTGACACTCGATGCGATCACGTCTCGCCGTCGGCGTCCGCACGCAGCGACTGCCGCGCCTCCGACGAGCCTACCCGCTGGCGACCGAAGGATTGCGTGTGAACAACCCGCACCACGCCATGTTGCTCTTACGCGGCAGCGTGACGCAGAGAGTGTCGAACGCGCTACGGTGAAGCCTCTCCAGCGCCCCTCGATACGGCCTGGTCCTGCCCGTCTGGATACGTGACCGCAGTGCAGCTGACGGCTACTGCGCGCGGACCCACCACACGATGTGCTGCGCCAGCGCCTCGACCACCGCCTCCCCCATCGCCGCCGTCGCGCCGCGCGGATCGCCGATGATCCCGTTCGCACTGATGGCCTTGAAGCCCCTGATGAAGAGCTCGTTGGTATCGATATGCCCCATCGCCCCCGACTCCCACGGCTCGGGCTTCACGAAAGCGCCGTGCCGCGCGAGCATGATCGCCGTCTCGGTGAGCTCGGCGTGTATGGCATCGACCTCCTGGTTGACGCCGTGCTGCCGCGCGGTCTCGAGCATCACCGCCATCGTGTCGATGAGCGCCTGTCGACCGGCATAGGCAACGATCTTCACGTCGCTCCCGGAATACTCCGCGCGCAATTGCGTCGCCGCCTTCTCCAACGGAGTAAAGTTGCCGCCGTGGGCGGAGAGGAGGACAAAGCGCGTGAAGCCGTGCGGCGCGAGCGATCGGACGTAGTGCGCGATGGTCTCGATGAAGAGCGGCTCGGGGATCGAGAGCGATCCGGGAAAGGCGAGGTGGTGATCCGAGCAACCCGGGCGAATGACCGGGGCGAGGAGCGCGTCGCCCAGCAATTCGGCTACTCGATCACCGATCGCATAGCCGATCGCTGTGTCGGTCATCGTCGGGAGATGCGGCCCGTGCTGTTCCATCGAGGCGGTCATGACGATGACCGTGCGCGTCCCCTGGTCGAGGCGGTCGCGCACGTCGGTCCAGGAGATGTCTTCGAGGCGACGGGAGGCGGGCATGGGAATGTTTACGGTTTAGGGAACTGGACGTGGAGACGCGGGCCGACGATCGTGGGGAACAAGAGGCGATCACTGCGCCTCCTGCGCAACCGTGCCGGGAAGACTTTGTGCGCGGCTTGTCCCTGTGCCGAAGGATGATGTATGCGGAACGCCCCCTACTACACGTGCGATGCATTGGCCGAGTGCTACGACGTCGCAGTACTCCCCCGTCGACGACATACTCGGTACCGGTGAGCGCCACGACGACGTCGGTTTCCACTCAGCCCGGGCGAGACCCGCATCACGCGCAGGAATGTCCATTGTGCCGCCGGAGTTTACGCTCAACTCTGGGTATCTGCTCGAATACGCTGATTCATCTCCATGAAGTCACGAGCGGTTCGCGGCCAGCACGAAGCGCGCGTCAAGTCCCTCGCTCGGTCGTACCACGGCGGCTACGCCGCCTCGATTCACGCCTTTGGGGTCGGCTCGCTCACGCACCGCGGTCATGCTCCTGCAGCAAGTGCTGGAACCCTCGGCGTTTCTCGCAGGAACTGGCCGTGCAGGAGCGTCGTGCGTCGTGTGTGCGCGACGAATAGTTTGGCAGTCGCGGCACACGGAGTTTGCCGGGTCGTCGACCGCGTCTTCGTCTCAGTCGAGGCGCGCGCCCGATCCGCCTCGGCCACGCGCCCTCTACGTCCGGGGCATGCGCCCCATGAAGCATCACTCCACTGCATCGGTGACCGTCTGCCCTGTGACGCGAGTCGTGAGCGGGAGGTAGCCGAGGTTCTCGTTCGCGCCGTACACGAAGTCGGCGATAGGGATGACGTTGCGCCTGGTGCGGTAGAAGCAGAGGTGGCCGTCGGCCGTGACGATGCCTAACGCTGGGTCCCGGATGCTCCGTGAGCGGTCACTCTCCCGCCATGTCCCTGCGGGTGGCGGTGGCACTGGCGACGATCATCGTCGTGGTCGTCGCCCTGGTTTCGTGCGCGGTCCCGACCCGCAGGGTCCTTGCGGTGGAGTCGAGCGTGGAGATGCGGGCCGAGGTCTGACGTCGCGCATCTCCGCGCTGTCTCGCTGAATTCCGCGCGCCGGGAACTCCGTCAACCGCGCCAGCGCGTCGGACACGCCAGCCGCTACCGCTTCCGATGATCCGCGCGCCCTTCACGGTTCCGCTCGCCTTGGCGCCCATCGTTCGCAACTTCGCCGGCCCGCACCACCGCGCTTCCGCCCGAGGTGTACGCGCTGGCCGCCCCGTACTTGTAGACCAGCTGGCCGCCGGAATGCCCGACCTGATAGCCGGCCACGACCAGCACTAGTGTCCCCACCGCCCCGGCGACCCGGGCCACCGACCCGAACTTTCCGGAGGATAGACCGATCGCTGCGATCCCCAGCACGCCGAGCGAGAGGAGCAGGAACGACTCGGCTGCCTCTTCGTGCGACTCAATCGGTGCGTCGGCAACGACGTTCTCCACGCGCTCCTCTTGGTCGTGACCGGTCTCAACCGCAACCCAGGAGCTGAGGGTGAGGGCGGCGAACAACGCCGTGGTGAGACCCCATGCCTTGATCGGTCGAGCTCCCTTGCGGATCGCCCAGATGGAGCCGGCCGCAAACAGCGGGAGCAGGAGGGACAAAGCGATGGGGAGGTGCACGATCGCGGGATGCAGCGGGGTGGGAAGTAGGGATTGCATATGAGGTGCTCCTGTTGCGTTCGAGGGGGAGAATCGCGTCGCCAGCGGGCGTCGCTTGGTACGGATCCGTTCACGCTCCAAGGTGCGGACGCCGCCTCGACGCTCCTATCCGGCAGGTGACGCGCTTGTGCGGGGCATGTGTCCCTCCGACATTTGCCGGAGTGGCAGACCACTTTCCCGAAATGCTGGAGACACCCTTCGCGGGCGCGGGCGACGATACGACGCCGGCGGAGACGCGCTTTCCCCGCTCCGTGCCGGTCATCCTCGGGCTCGTCGCGATAGGCGGGACGATCGACCTGATACTCGACCGCCCAGATCGGCTCTTCTCCCTTCACGTCCTGTTCGAGCTCGGGTTAGTTGCCTTCAGCCTGACGTCATTGCTCGTGCTGGCGCTGCAATGGCGTCGCACTTCGTCTGCACTGGCTGGGTCGGAGCGCCAGCTGGCAGCAACTCTGCGGTCACTTGAGGAGCGTCGCGCAGAGCGTGATGCGTGGCGACGGAGTGCCGAAGGGGCGCTGGCCGGGCTGGGCCAGGCGATCGATCAGCAGTTCGGCGCGTGGAAACTCACCCCCACCGAAGGCGAGATCGCGCTCCTTCTCCTGAAAGGGTTCGGCCACAAGCAGATCGCCGCGTCGACCGGGCGGAGCGAACGCACCGTCCGCCAGCATGCGGTCGCCGTCTACCAGAAAGCGGGGCTGGGGGGGCGCGCCGAACTGGCGGCGTTTTTCCTGCACGACCTCATGCTCCCCGCACGAACGGGGGACGCGGAGTAGGCGCACGGGTCGGTAAGCGGCTCACTCGCGCACCTCACCCACGAAAGAGCTCAGCAGTTTGCGCCCTCCAGACGGGAGCCAGTTCGACCGAACTCACCTCCACGAGCAGAGGCGTTGGTCAGGCGATCACTGACGGTAGTTGAGGGTAGCGGCGCTGACATCTGTGCCGACGCGGCTCGAATATTCCTAGATGGATACGATCCGTCGGTCATCACTTCCCTGACGGGCCTGGCACGCGGCCTCTTCCGGACTCACCATGTCCCGTTCCCTCCCTTTGTCGTCCGATACCACCACCCAGGGGACCGACGTGCTGGCCCCCACTTCGGTTGCGACGCTCGCCGGGACGGTGCAGGTGTTCGACCCCGCGATGTGCTGTTCTGCGGTCCGGGGGTCGACCCGGCACTCCTGCAGCTCGCGCGTGACCTACGATGGCTGACCGCGCAGGGCGTCACCGTGCAGCGGGTCGGCCTCGCGCAGGAGCCGCAGCGCTTCGTCGGCAACCCGCGTGTCTCCGCCCTGATGCACGAGTTCGGCGACCAGGCGCTGCCCGCGGTCCTCGTCAATGACTCGATTCTCGCCCAAGGTCGGTACCCATCTCGGCAGGAACTGATCGAGGCGCTCGCGCCGACGACGCTCACGCCGTCGACGCTCACGCCGATGCCGACCGGTCCCTCCTGGCTCGCCCAGAGCACGCGGTTCCTCTTTTTTACCGGCAAGGGTGGCGTCGGCAAGACGACCATCGCCAGCGCCTCCGCACTGCAGCTGGCGGAATCGGGGCAACGCACGCTCCTGGTCAGCACCGATCCTGCGAGCAATCTCGATGACGTATTCGCGATGCGAGCCGAGTCAGTGCCCACGCCGGTTCCGACGGTCCCGGCGCTCTGGATCATGAACATCGATCCCGTGGCAGCCGCCGCGGCCTATCGCGAGAAGATGGTCGCGCCCTACCGCGGGCTCCTTCCCGATGCAGCGGTTCGAGGCATGGAGGAGCAGTTCTCGGGGGCGTGCACGGTGGAGATCGCGGCCTTCAACGAGTTCACCGCCCTCCTCGCCGATCCCGCGCTCGTCGCGCGCTTCGATCACATCCTCTTCGATACCGCCCCCACTGGGCATACGCTGCGTCTCCTGTCGCTCCCGACGGCGTGGAGCAGCTTCCTCACTACGTCGAGCAATGGCGCGAGCTGCCTTGGCCCGCTCGCGGGGCTCGCGGAACACCAGGCACAATACCAGCTGACGGTCGCTGCCCTCGCCGACAGCGCGCAGACGACGGTCCTGCTCGTGAGTCGCGCCGAGGTCAGCGCGCTTCGCGAGGCAGCCCGCGCCGGTGGTGAGCTCGCGGCGTTAGGCATTGCCCAGCAGCAATTGGTCGTGAATGGGCTGCTGCCGGAGGACGTGCCGACGACCGATCCGACGGCGACGGCCTACATCTCCCGCCAACGGAACGCACTGGCGCAGCTTCCGTCTGCGCTCCAGGCATTGCCGATCGCCACTATTCCACTGGTAGCGCACGATCTCACGGGTCTCGCTGCACTCCGTGCCTTGGTCACGCCACCGCACGCGCCACACGCGGATGAGGCGGGAGCAAGCGAACTCGCTGACGCCACGGCTGGTTTCGGGAGCTTCGACGGACTGGCGGAAGCGGTCGCGGCCGACGGGCGTGGCGTCGTGATGACGATGGGGAAGGGTGGTGTCGGCAAGACGACGGTGGCCGCCG